>JAIDPP010000382.1 GCA_029062725.1 Muribaculaceae bacterium
TTCCATCTTTTCAGTCACAGCCGATAGGCTGCTCCTTCAAAGATAAAAGAAAATACCCTAAAAATCCGCCGCCCTGGTATTAAGAAATTTTAGTGGATGGAGCCTTAGTAAATAAGGAGGAGATCACGACGGATAAATATACATTACTTAATGTAAAAAAACTTTCGGGCTGACCAATTAGATCTCATTCAATAAAATCTGTTAATGCCAGAGCGGCTCTCTTCGGCTCTGATATTTTAACATCTTTTATTGAATGAGGTCTTAGCAAATTTGGGCGGATTATTATAATTTTACAAAATCAAAAGGTAATTGATCAGTTCAATATCTTATTCATTTGTAAATAAGTTTAGACAACTTCATTATATGATATGGAAACTGTCAAGGATAGCGGAAACGTGAAGAAGCACCGGGTGATCAGGATTCTGGTGCTTATTGGAGTTGCTTTTATGCTGATTTTTTCGGTAGGGGCCATTCTTGCACTCGCACCGATTACGATGGTTAAACTCTGGATTCCTGCTGTAGTTGCGCTCATATTAGCCGCTATTGCCGGAACGGTTCTATGGAGACTATGCACCCGTCTGACGGGGATAAGTCATTTTGCGCCCAACTATCTGCTGAGCCTGATCTTTCTCGCGGTCTGTCTGACAGCTCTTTTCTTCTCCATTAACGCCTGCTTCCTTACAGGGGCCTCTCCGCGGAAGGAGAGGGTGACGGTGGAAAGAAAATACCGGGAAAGGCATCACACCACGCGGCGCACCGGACGACACTCATACGTGCAGGGTCCGGATTATTATACCTACCATCTGTCGGTTGTTTTCCCTGACGGGACAGCGCGTAACCTCCAGCTTCCCTATTCCGTATATAAGGATATACCCCAGGATTCGTCGCTCACCCTCTCGCTGCGGCGCGGGATTTTGGGTGCGGAGGTGCTTCAGACCTCGGATATTCCTGACGATAATCCTGTCCCACCCGCTAAAAAAAGAAAACGCTGCCGCTTTTTCGGAACCTCCGGTAAGAAGTGAATTGGACCCCAAAAGTTTTTTACTTTTGGGGTCCGATCTCATTATGAAGCATCCTATTACATATTCCTCAGACTGTCAAGATCTCCTTCTCCTTTTCCGCAAAAGCGGCGTCGATCTTCTTCATGTATTTGTCATGGAGTTTCTGCACATCGTTTTCAGCATCCTTCTCCACGTCCTCGCTAAGACCGTTCTTGACCTCCTTCTTCAGTCCGTCGATAGCCTCGCGGCGTGCGTTGCGGACAGATACCTTTGCATTCTCGGCCTCCCCTTTACTCTGCTTTACGAGCTGCTTGCGGCGGTCTTCAGTCAGAGGGGGAATTGAAAGGCGGATCACCTCGCCGTTGTTTTCGGGAGTGATTCCGAGTTCGGAATTGATGATAGCCTTCTCGATCTCCTTGAACATCGCTTTCTCCCAGGGAGTGATGGCGATGGTGCGCGCATCGGGGACGCTGACGTTGGCCACATTGGAGATGGGAGCCATCGAGCCGTAATATTCCACGCGGATTCCGTCGAGCAGGCGCGCGGAGGCTTTACCGGCGCGGATATGGCTGAGGGTGTCTTCGAGGTATTCCACTGCGAGCTGCATGGAATCCTCGGCATTGGATAGATATTCCTTTACTTCCATATATAGTTTGATTTTTGTTTTTTATCAGGCTTTGACGAGGGTTCCGACATTATCGCCGGAGAGCATTTTCTTAAGGTTGCCCTCGATATCCATATTGAAGACATATATCGGCATTCCGTTCTCCTTGCAGAGGGCAGTGGCGGTAAGGTCCATTACCTTGAGTCCTCTGGCAAGCACCTCGTCGTAGGTTATCTCATCGAATTTCTCAGCTTCGGGATCCTTTTCGGGGTCGGCTGTATATACGCCGTCAACGCGGGTTCCCTTCAGCATTACGTCGGCTTCGATTTCGATGGCGCGGAGGGCCGACCCGGTATCGGTGGTGAAATACGGATTACCTGTGCCGCACGAAATGATAGCTACTTTACCCTCCTTCATGGCCTCGATAGCACGCCATTTTGAATAATGGATTCCGATGGGGTGCATGTCGATGGCGGTGAAGACCTGTGATGGCTGTCCGATAGCCTCGAGAGCCGAACTGAGGGCAAGGGAGTTTATCACGGTAGCGAGCATCCCCATCTGATCTCCTTTCACGCGGTCGAATCCCTTACCGGCTCCCGAGAGGCCACGGAAGATATTTCCGCCTCCGATCACGATGCCGATCTGTACGCCGGTGCTTGCCATTTCCTTGATCTGGCGTGCGTATGAGTTGAGGCGCTCGGTATCGATTCCTGTGCCGTGTCCTGCAGCGAGCGACTCGCCGGAGAGTTTGAGGAGTATTCTGTTGTATTTCATCTTGAATGTTTCGTTGTTTCTTCTCCAAAGTTAATATAAAAATGGAAAAGAATGAAGAGATTGAGCAAAATTAGAAGATTTTTTGTAATTTTGTAGCTCCTATGGAGCAATTTGAAAAAATAAGGAAGCGTCTGGCGCCTGAGCTTAAGGCCATGAATGAGATCATCACCGACACGTTGCGCACCGGCAATGAGATGATGAACGGTATCGTCACAACCTATCTTGAGAAGAAGGGGAAACAGATCCGGCCGATACTCGTGATCCTGAGCGCCAAGATGTTCGGGGAGGTCAACGCCGATGTGCTCCATGCCGGCGCGGCTCTTGAGATGCTTCATAACGCCTCGCTTATTCATGACGATGTGGTTGATGAGACCCCGCTTCGCCGCGGGGAAGCGACAATCAACCGTATGTGGGGGAATCATGTCGCGGTGCTGGTAGGGGATTATTTCGTGTCGAATGCCCTTGCCGCCGGTATACGCACGGGTCATCTCTCGATCATCTCGGCGTTGTCGGCGCTCGGGAAGGAGTTATCGTTAGGAGAAATCGACCAGATCTGCAACGCCCGTGAGCATCATTTCGACGAGGCTGCATATTTCATGGTGATCCGTAAGAAGACGGCATCGCTTTTCATGCACTGCGTGCGTATGGGTGCGGAGGCGGTCAACGCGACGGCCGAGGAGATGGGTCCGATGGTGACGTATGCCGAGCTGTTGGGGCTCTGCTTCCAGATCAAGGATGACATTTTCGATTATTACGACAATCCGCAGATAGGGAAGCCCACGGGCAATGACCTTCGGGAGGGGAAGGTGACTCTGCCGCTTCTCTACGCCCTGAACCGTGCCGACGAGGAGGATGCGGAGCCTATGCGTGAGCTTATCCGCAAGGGCGACCTCACCGTAGATGAGATCGCCCGGCTTATAGAGTTCGCCAAGATAGAGGGTGGAATAGACTATGCCTATGATATAATGCGCAAGATGCAGGAAGAGGCCGATGCGATTATCGACCGTTATCCTGACTCGGAGTCGAAGACCGCTTTCAAGGAGATATTTGAATTCATCATCTCACGCGACCGCTGAGACTGTATATACAGGTAGAGTTTTTTCAGCGGCGGCATTGAGCCTAATCCTTTTCATACATTCTATCATGTCAAGAACAGACATACCTATTCTGCTCATATCGGAACTTTGTTCAAGAGTCCGTCGTGAAACTCGTTTCCCATAGTAAGCCGAGATCATACGGATGCATGTCATACCGCAATCTGATTTCTCAAGCTGCCGATAGCATTTGAATCTACGCATAGACGATTATTTATCCTGATTTGAGATTATTGTCGAATTAAGTTCGGTCGGCGAGGAGATATCTATCGAACGGTTTATCTTCTTGCCATAGGAGAATGTATAACTGACAGTCAACCTAAGTTTTCGTCCTATAGACTCGGAGACACCTGAATAAGAATAGACGCCGGCATTGAAATCGTAGGAAGAGATATGACGCTTGTTAAGAATATCCTCAACTACAAGGCTAACCATCAGGTCCCTATATCCGTATGTGGCGCTGATATCCCATTGTGAAGCCTCATATTTCTTCTCCATTCCTGAGACACTGTATCCTCTTGAAGGGCTTTTATAGAATGTACTCAGCCGGAAATTGCCAAGGATATACCCGATTGAGGAAGTACACGACAGAGAGTTATAATCAACCCGATACACTCCGCGAGCCTGTTGATACTTCCATGAGGGAGAGAAAGAGAGTGATAAGCGGTTTTCAAAAAGGGAAGAAGAGAACGAGAGCCTGATCCCATATTCATCGCTCTTCTGGAAATTGGCGACGCTCTTTATCATTCCTCCCATATCCGCAGGGGCGGCGATATAGCTATCCGCAGGAAGATTGTCGAAGTGGTTATATATTAACGAGGTTCCGATACTGAGCCATCGGGCAGGATTGTATGCGCCTGTCAGCTCCGCCATCCGGAAACACTCCGGTTTAAGATTCGGATTGCCTACAACCCACAGTAGATCCGAACTCTTCACCATAACCGGATTGTTATCACTGGGTTTGGGTGAGAAAAAATAATAATTCAGACTTCCTTGAAGACTGAAACGTGAATTCGGATTCCAGCCGATATATACCTGAGCCGTGGGCATAGTCGTCTTTATCCTCTCTCCGCCTACATTATAATCGGAGTGGAAGATACCGGGGGTCAGCACTACTGTCCATGCCGGATTCGGTAGCCAATACACCATGAAATCTGCCGATACGTCCCGTCTCTGCTGATGCTCCGAAGTGTGGGAGTTGCCGGAATAATGCGTGTCATACCATCCGAAAGTCGGGGTGACTCCCAACTGCAGATAGAGGTTGGAAGTTGGTTGCATAACAATCCTGACGTTCGTCTGGAGCGAATTGACATCTTCCGAAATACTGTTGCTCACCGGTGTGTTTCCGGAAAACAGGCTCGTGGAACCGCTATGATTTCTGCTGTAGGCATATAACCATTGGGCCTGGGCGGTGAATTTATTGCTGATCTGCCAATAATAATGTCCTGACACTTGTGGTGAAAGATTTCGGGAGTCATTGGTATAGAAGGAGGTCGATCCATCGAAAATATCGGCCGACCATATATCCCTGCTGTTATAGCCGCTGCCCGGATTCCTCTGCCGGCCGAGGCCTACGGTGTGGGTGGCGCGGAAGCGGTCGGTCGAATATATAGCGTTGATTGAAGCGGAGACATTTCTATCGGTTGAGGATAGATCCTGACGTGATTCGCGTATCAGATTCTCATAGAGATTGCCGTCAAGAAAGATATCCTCATACCGGAATATCTCATCCCGGTGTCTTCCTCTTTCCTTATTGTATCTGTAACTGACAGACGCTCCGAATGTCATACGTTTATATACTAATTTTGAGGATATCTGATATATGCCTCTGTTAGGGATCTGCTGAAAAAGATAGGCTTTAGTGACACCCCCCACCAGATATTCCGCCATAATAAAATTTAATACATTCCTCCCTCCCATGAATTTCGGGTCCGTAGGGGCGGCGATATATTCCACCCGTTTAACATCTTTGGTATTGAAGGTGGCAAGGTCGATATTATTAGCCGGAACGCCATTGATGAATATGGTGACAGGTTCTCCTCCAATAGTGGAGATCGACCCTCCTTCCGATTTCAGGATAGGAAGATTCATGATTCCGATAAGGGTCTCGGGGGAATCGGAAAGTTGCTTCTCTTTCTTTGACGGAATGAAATTATGCACTCCATCCTTTATCCAGCTTCTGTCGCTTGTGACGACAACCTCATGAAGATCAGTCTCTGGTATGGAATCTTGTGTTTGAGCCGGTAATAATGTGCTTAAACAAAATAAGGATAGAATGATAAGTAAGAATCGTGACATACTTCCGACATACATAAAGAGATTGTCAAAATAATTTTACGAAATTTAGAAATTGACAATCAGCGAATTGATTATAAATATAGGATAAGATCAATGCACCTTACAGATAAGCTGCACTGATCTTATATCAACTTATTTCACGTGGACTATTCTCCAACCATCACCGTCTCTTTTATTTCTCCAACCGTAACGATATAAATGCCTGACGTAAGCGACGGGATCACAAAAGAAGA
>JAIDPP010000383.1 GCA_029062725.1 Muribaculaceae bacterium
CCCTGATATTGAGCGCGCATACCGAACCGGAGCTTCTCTCCAATCTTGTCAGGACCTATCGGCCGCAATATATAGTCGCTCCCGATGACGGCACATCGGATGCGTTGGCATCCCTTTACGGTTATTCCATCATCGCGACCGGTGCCGAGGCGTGCGAGATGAATAATGAACTTTCCCATCTCCTCCCGACATCCGGCTCGACGGGGAGTCCGAAGTTAGTAAGGCATAAATATGACAATATCGAGGCGGCGGCGCTGAATATCTCGACGTTCTTTGAATTGACGGAGAAGGACCGTCCGCTGATGGTGTTGCCGCTTCATTATACGATGGGTCTCTCGATGGTGTTCAGCCATTTGAAAGCGGGAGCCACTATCCTCATTACCGACAGAAGTATGACCGACCCTCTCTTCTGGAAATTTATCAAGGAGGAGAAGGCCACAAGTTTCACAGGTGTTCCGTATAGTTTTGAGATTCTTGATAAAATGCGTTTTACCCGCATGAAGCTGCCTGATCTTACTCTCTTGACTCAGGGAGGAGGCAAGATGCCGGCGGAACTGAACCTGAAGTTTGTGGAGTATTGCCGGGACAACGGAAAGAAGTGGATCGCAACCTACGGCCAGTCGGAGGGAACGGCTCGTATGGCGTGGCTGCCGCCCCAATATGCACTCTCCAAGATGGGAAGCATCGGTATCGCAGTGCCAAACGGACGCCTCTCTCTACGTGATGCCGAAGGGAATGAGATCAAGGAATCTCCTGCAACCGGCGAGATGTGTTATGAAGGGAAAAATGTGACTATGGGCTATGCACGATGCCGTGAAGATCTGGCTCTGGGCGATGAGCGTCATGGTTTTCTCCCGACCGGCGATATTGCTTACCGTGACGAGGACGGCTTTTATTTCATCCGGGGCCGTATGGGACGCTTCCTGAAGATTTTCGGTAACCGTATCGGCCTTGACGAGTGTGAACAGATTGTAAAAGGGAAGGTGAGTTGTGAGTGTGCATGTACCGGAAACGATGACCGTCTGATCGTCTATCTTACTGATGCCGATGAGGCCGTGTCGGCTAAGAATGTATTGGTCGAGGCGTTGCATCTTCCGGCCAATGTGATTGAAGTCAGGATTATTGATTCGTTGCCTAAGAATGAGGCAGGGAAGATCCTTTATAGTAAACTAAAAAACGAATAAAAAATGACCAACTTAGAGAAATATAACGAGATTTTCGCCGAGGTATTCGGCGTTCCCAACGAAGTTTTAAATGACTCTTTCGGTAAGGACACTGTAGAGAGCTGGGACTCGGTTCATCAGCTTAATCTTGTGGCTTTGCTTGAGGAGGCTTTCGATATCATGCTTGATCCCGAGGATATCATGGGTCTGACATCCTATAAGGCGGGGAAAGAGATACTCAGCAATCAGGAGGTGGAACTATAACTGACGGGAGGGGTTAAATGGCAAAGTGGAGAATCAAAAATGTCAGGATGGCCGGTGTGTCGGCTTGCGTACCGGAAAATGTGGTCGCCACTGAGGATTATTCCATCATGACGGCCGAGGAGGCGGCGACTTTCAACAAGACGGTTGGTATCAGACATCGACATATAGCGCCTGATTCTATATGTGCTTCCGATATGTGTCAGAAGGCGGCGGAGAAACTTATAGAGGAGTTGGGATGGGAGAGGGAGTCAATTGACGTTCTTATTTTTGAATCTGTTACCGGAGATTATAAGACTCCTCCTACGGCCTGTCTGTTGCAGGATAGAATGGGTCTCCCCGAATCTACCTTCTGCCTTGATATGCCTATGGGGTGCTGCGGATGTCTTTATGCAATTACCGTGGGAGGCAATCTTCTGACAACGGGTAATGTTCGGCGTGCGCTACTTCTTATCGGAGACACTGCTTTGCGGATGGGCTCGATGAAGGATAAAAGCCGGGTGCCTCTTTTCGGTGATTGTGGAACGGCAATCGCTTTGGAGTTTGACGAGGAGGCTCCGGAGATGGTTGTCGAGTTCAATACTTTCGGAAAAGGCTACAAAGCCTTGATGACTCCTCACGGAGGTTTCCGTCATCCTATCACTCCCGAATCTTTCATTGAGGAGGATTTCGGGAATGGAATTGTACGCGCTCCGATGCATACTCTTATCAACGGCATGGACGTATTCGCGTTCGCTATCTCCAAACCTCCTAAGTCTGTGGATAATTTCATGAAAGAGGAGAATATCGACCGTAACAGCGATGTGGATTATTTCCTGATTCATCAGGCCAACAAGATGATCGTGGATAGGGTGGTGAAAAAACTGAAGTTGCCCACCGAGCGAGTTCCTTATAATTTAGAGGAGTATGGAAATCTTGGAGGAGCTTCTATTCCTTCACTGATGGTGACGCGCCTTCGTGACCAGTTGATTAGCGGCCCGCAGCGCTTGCTTATGTCCTCATTCGGTCTTGGACTGTCGTGGGCGACCATGAGTGCCACTTTAGGGCCGATGGTGATACCGGAGTTGATGTATATTTCAGAATAAGGACTAAAGGAGTTATCTGCCGATTAGGAATATTCGGATGCAAATTATTTTACTATGAAAGTAATCCATGTATTCACTATCTCTGCCACTGCCAAGAGTTTTTTTGACGGCCAATTCAAATACCTTACTGATAAGGGTCATGAGATTATAGTGGTGTCTCAAAGCGAGAATGATCCGGTCTTCGAGCATAGAAATAATATTAAGGAGGTTCGGATTCCAATTGAGCGAAAAATTTCTTTAGGTGATGACATTAAAGCAATAAGACAACTTATAAGTTTGTTTAAAAAGGAGAGATGTGAAATGGTTGTCGGTCATACTCCAAAGGGGGCTATGGTTGCGATGATTGCTTCATGGTTTGCCGGGATTCCATTGCGCGTTTATTATCGGCATGGCCTGATCTATACTACTGCAAAGGGTGTCAAAAGATTTGTTTTCAAGACAGTGGAGAGAATGACAGCCCTTTTCTCAAATAAGATTGTTAATGTAAGCCCGTCTCTGAGTAAGTTGGCGGTGAAGGATCATCTGAATGGAGAATGGAAGCAGGTGGTCATCGGGCGGGGTACGTGTGGCGGTATTGACGCGAAAACTCTTTTCAATCCGGAATTACTTGATAGCTCCAAGCTGGTGGCTTTGAGAGAAAAATATGGTATCAAGCCGAATGATTATGTAGTCGGGTTTTGTGGCAGACTGTGCAGAGATAAAGGTATTATAGAATTATATGAAGGTTTCAGATTATTTTGTAACAACAATCCGGATATACCTGCGAAACTACTTTTAATAGGGAGATGGGATACTAGAGATGTTTTACCGGAAGATAAGAAGCGACTACTTGAATCAGATAGCAGGGTGGTGCTGACAGGAGGTGTTCCTAAAAATGAACTTCCCTCTCTTTATAGTTTAATGGATGTGTTTGTCTTTCCTTCATATAGAGAAGGATTCGGTATGTGCGTTCTTGAGGCTTCGGCAATGGAAAAACCCATTTTGGTGTCTCGCTGTCATGGATGCGTGGATTCTATCGAGGAGCATAAGACAGGCGAATACATAGATATTACTCCGGAAGATATCGCTTCCCATTTGAGAGAAATGCATAATCTGGAATTGAGAGTAAAAATGGGGTTGGAGGGTAGAAAGTTTGTATTGGAGAATTTTGATTTTTCGGTAATGTTTCCGATGATTGAGAAACTGTATAAAGAATTTGATAAGGATTCTAAATAATAAAAGGATTCTAAATAATAAATAGAGGAGTTATTTACAAATTTGAGAATCTGAGATAGAAGGTAAGAGCTTTATGCTTCAGTTTAAAAGGTTCATTAATTCGGTTTTCTCATCCAACAGCTATGTTGTGTTCAGGCAGGGGAAGGGAATCATCATTGATATAGGAGACTTTGAACCTATCAATGCTTTTATAAAAGAAAATGGAATAGAGTTGGAGGCTCTCTTTATTACCCATACTCATTATGATCATATTTACGGAATCAGGGAGTTTATGACTAATTATCCCCACTTACCTATATATACCTCGGAGTTCGGCAAACAAGCTTTCAATAAGAGCAATTGGAATTTCTCCAGATACCATGAGGATGAGATATGTATAACTTCAGAGAGGATAATCGCGCTTAATGACGGAGCTGATATTCCTTGCCTGGAGAATCAAGCTGTAAAGGCTATATTGACTCCCGGGCATGACAAAAGTTGCGTCAGTTATCTAATCTCCGATTACCTTTTTTCGGGCGATTCTTATATTCCCGATGTCAAGGTAATAGCTTCTTTCCCTAACAGCAATAAGGAGGATGCCCGGTATTGGTATGCCCGACTAAAGGATTTATCTGCCAATATGATTCTATGCCCTGGACATGGTGATATAGTGGACAATCTGTATCCTCCCTAATTATGAGCATTATCAGGCGACTTGGGGGAAGAAAGAGATGAGAAAGCAAGAAATAGAGGATAAATTGAGAGAAGAACTAACAAATATCGTCAAGGCCTATCCTTTTCTGACGTATAGATTTGAATTTTGTGAGAAAAGGAATAAGTTTTTGGTATCTGTTTCTTCTAACAGATATATCGGAAGTGATGAGGATATATGGGATGTATTTCTTGATTCAGAGCAGCGTTTTGAGGATGAGTTCGGTATGGATGCACCGCTCTTTACATCTGATGAGCATTTATTCAAACTGTCATCAAATGCCGTTGTCATCAAGCCGAGTCCTTTAGTCAAAGAACATTGATTTTACCAACAATAAATCTTCATTCTCACGGAAAAAACTTTTGCAACGTTTGGAGCAGGAAGGTAGATAGAAATTGATTATGCAGTGGGATTTTTCCGGTCTTATGGAAGAATCTCTTGTGGAATGGGTTAATACCAACAGAAGGGAGTGCATTTGAATATTAATTTTTCATCTGAATAAATGAAACCATATAAGAAATTCTTTAAGAGGGCTGTGGATATCACAGCCTCCGGCTGTGCATTGATCGTGCTTGCGGTTCCACTCGCAGCCGTGACCGCATGGCTCCATTTCGCTAACAAGGGAGCGGGCGCTTTCTTTTTTCAGGAACGTCCCGGTAAGGATGGAAAAATCTTTAAGGTCGTGAAGTATAAGACAATGACCGATGAACGCGACTCCGAAGGGAAACTCCTGCCCGATGCGCAACGGCTCACTAAGGTCGGCCGCTTCGTCAGGTCAACATCCATTGATGAGCTCCCGCAGCTCTGGAATGTATTCAAGGGGGATATGTCGCTGATAGGGCCCAGACCGTTGATAGTGAAATACCTTCCGCTTTACTCCTCTGAACAGATGCGGCGGCATGAAGTAAGACCCGGAATTACGGGGTGGGCGCAAGTTAACGGCAGGAACAATATCTCTTGGAAAAAGAAATTTGAGCTTGACGTATGGTACGTAGATAACCTTTCTTTCCTCCTTGACTGCCGGATTATATGGCAGACACTGAAGAAAGTCGTGACGCGATCCGATATCAATCAGGAAGGGCAGGCCACAACCGAAGCTTTTAACGGAAATAACTAAATATCTACTTAAGAGAATATGAGAGATAGAATTTATCTTTGTCTCGCTCACATGAGCGGCAATGAAATGCAATATATTAAGGAGGCCTTCGACACCAA
>JAIDPP010000384.1 GCA_029062725.1 Muribaculaceae bacterium
AAATATTATATGGATTTGGGCGTTATGTGATTGTAGGGTTATGAGATATAGCCTCCGGAAATTCCCGTCGCGTGTCTAGGGAAGATAATTAACAGAGACATAAATGAAATATGTAATTATAGCCGGCGAGGCTTCCGGCGATCTGCATGCCTCGCAACTTATCAAATCCCTCAAGGCCGGGGATCCGGAATTTGATATTCGTTATTTCGGAGGCGACTTCATGGAAAAGGAGTCGCGCCGCCGTCCCGACCTCCATTATAAGGAGATGAATGTCATGGGCTTCAGTGAGGTGCTTCGTAAACTTCCGTCGTTATGGCGCAACCTGAAGAAGGCGCGTCTTCTTCTTGATGAGTACAGGCCTGACGCCCTTATTCTGGTGGATTATCCGGGATTCAATCTGAAACTGGCCAAATATGCGTCGAAACGCGGGATTCCTGTCCATTATTTTATTTCCCCGAAAGTATGGGCCTGGAAAGAGTATAGAGTGAAGAGTATCAAGCGCTATGTTGACCGTATGTATTCGATACTCCCTTTCGAGGTAGGTTTTTATAAGAAGCATGACTATGAGGTGACATACGTCGGCAATCCTTCTGTCCAGGAGATAGCCCATTCCATGCGCCACATTCCTCCCCGGAAGCATTTTCTGGAGCGACAGGGTCTTTCTGACGAAAAGCCGATCATCGCACTTCTTCCGGGTTCGCGCAAGGGGGAGATACGCAATAATCTGCCGCTGATGATAGCGGCGGCGAAACGTTTCCCGGATTTCCAATATGTGGTAGGAGCGGCTCCTTCGATTCAGGAGAAGTTTTATCGCGAGGTGGCGCAGGATCCGGGGTTGAAAGTCGCTTTCGGAGTCACGCACACCCTCCTTAAATATTCTCAGGCGGCCGTGGTCACTTCGGGGACGGCCACTCTGGAGACGGCTTTGATCGGCACTCCGCAGGTGGTGGCTTACCGCGCCAACGGGATGAAGATCTCCTATAAGATCATGGAAAAACTGCTGAAGGTGAGGTATGTCTCTTTGCCTAATCTTATTGTAAACAATAACGTTGTTCCTGAGCTATTGGTGCATGAATGTACGGTGGATGCCATTGTGCGTGAGCTTGGTCCGCTGCTTCAGCCCTCGCCTCGGCGCGAATGGCAGATCGCGGGATATCGCAACATGCAGCGCCGCCTGGGAAATTATGTAGCGTCGGAATATGTTGCCGAACTGATTATAGATTCCCTTAAGGGTGACAAACCGGATGATGATTCCGGTAACATCACCTCCGCTTCCGACAGGAGCAGGGCTTCTTCAGGTACGGGTCGTTCACCGGAATCCATTACCACCTCAGGTGCCGCTCCCGAGAACCGGCCTCCGCGCCGGAAGAAGAGACGTAGGAAAAAGCCTGCCGCCGGCGCCAACAATCAGGCGCTTGATTCTTGATGATTTCCCTGCAAATCCGTTAAGTTAAGCCGATCTGTTTCCCTGATGCAAGTAAGTGCTGAAAGCGGCCGGACAGACTCTATTGTCAGGTTTTTCTCTATCCTGCATCATCGAAGGCTTCATGCAATAAAATTCTCTTAAACCGGAGACGTAGCAATATTTTTGGCTATCCTCTTTGTCTTTGGATCAGGTGTAACAGGCTTCTATCGTAATGCTGGTATAATATAGGAAATACTATTGAATCTACAAAAATGAAAATCGGTACTAAATATATATAAAGCGATATTAGATATATAAGTATAGTAATATGACGTTGTGTCAAAATTCAGAATTTTGACACAACGTCTTCTTATTGTCTGTATTGCGAGGCTGCTGTCATAATGGTTCGGCCGGTAGGCGGTTTAGATTGAAGCTGACGGGAGCATACTCACGGTTACATTTTTGTCCATGTATTGTCCTAAATTTTGGGACAAAAATGATAGAAGTTGTCCTAAATTTTAGGACAACTTCTATTTTATGGAGGTAAAATCACTTTTGGGTCAATAAAAGTCTTATAACCATACAAAGCTACAAAGCTATAACCCCATACACTTACTTAACAGTAACGGTAAGGTCCTTATAATCGTAGGGGAAGCGGACGAAGAGTGTCTTCTTCGCCGCGTCATAGCTCCAGCCGTAAAGGCGGATAGCCTTGAGCGAGACAGCCTCCTCCATTCGGATACCGTTGGACATCTCGACAGCCGAGGGTTTCTTCACTCCCGGAATTTCGATAGTGAGGTTTCGCCCTTCAGGCATGCCCTCGTACTTCCCTTCGGCAGAAATCGAAATGACGGTAGTGCCGTCGGCAGAACGTCCCTTGAAGGTGGTCAGCTGATAATCGTTGGTCTCAAGCGATACAGGCGATTTACGGTTGTCATCGAAGAGAGTGAATGAGGTTTCCTTATCGGAGGGGAAATACTTCACGGTAAGGAAAGCCGGATTGTAATCCTCCACATTCTTCATAGGAAGAAGATACTGGGGAATGAAACTGCCTGCCTTCACGAATAGGGGAAGTGTGTTGAGCGGAGCCTTGACAACCGCTGTCGAGCCTCCCTTGTAACGGAGTGCGGGATTGTTCCAATCGATCCATTCCCCGGCAGGAAAGAGCACCTTCCTCTGGCGGGCGCCCTCCGTCATCACCGGAGCCACGAGCACCTCGTCGCCCCAGAGATATTCATCCTCGACATCGGCATACTTTGCGTCACGGTTCTCCTCTCGGAAATTTAGCGGACGTGCCAGCGGCAGCCCCTTGGCGGCGTTTTCGTAGGCCAGAGTGTAGTTATAGGGGAGCCATTCATAACGCATATTGATGAATTTACGCAGTATATCCTGCTGGCCCTCGTAATGATAAGGTTCCGGCATGGCCTGGGCATGAGTGCGGAGCACGGGAGTGAATACGCCCATCTGCACCCAACGCACGTAAAGCTCCGGATTGGTAGGATTCTTAGGATCGACCGCAAAACCGCCGATATCGGAACTCATATATCCTAATCCTGAGAGACCGGAATTAAGCATAATGGGAATCTGAGCCTGAAGGCCTTCCCAAGAGCGGCCTACATCGCCCGACCAGGGGAAGACGGAATAACGCTGCAGTCCTGAAGTGCCGCCGCGCATCAGCAGCATGGGGCGCATATCGGGAAAATCCTTGCGCAATCCCTCATAGACAAGCCGAGACCATTCGTTGCCATACACATTGTGGTATTCCGAGGCTTTCTCCCCGTTGTCGTGGACGATAGTGAGGGGATGGACCTCAGGCTCGCCGAGGTCTCCCCACCATCCGGCCAGCCCGTCGTCGGTAAGCTCCTTCAGACGATTCCAGAGCCATTCGCGGGTGTCGGGATTGGAGATATCGAACATTCCGGCATCTCCGACCCATGTCGTGACATCGTTGGTATTGCCCGACGCGTCATGGGTAAGAAGGGAGGCGGCGTCAAGAATGTTGTAGTTGTCGATAGCCCCTTTCTTGTTGATATAGGGTTGATGGATGAGGATGGTGTTGACCTGCATGCTGTTGAGGGAATCGAGCATCCCCTTTGGATTCGGGAAAAGCTCCTTGTTCCATTCAAGGCGCCCCATGTCGGTTTCGACGCCATACCAGTAGAGGTCGAACACAAGGCCATCCACGGGATATCCGTTGCGCTTGAGAGAGTCGATCACCCCGAGCGCCTCGTCCTGCGACTTATAGCCGTATTTCGAGGTGATGTAACCCAAAGTCCAGAAAGGAGGAAGGTCCTGACGACCGGTAAGGGCAGTGTAATTGGTGGTAGCTCCGGCCAGCGAACCGTTGCCGTTTATAAAATAATAGGATAATGGTTTCGGAGTTTCAGACGTGTAGCGGATCGTTTTGCCGATCGTGAGGTCGGCCTGATTATAATCGTCGAAAAGGATACCTACTCCGTTCTCGGCCAGAATCACAGGCATCGTGATGTTCATCTGGTTGATGCGGGAGTCTCCGGCTCCATATCCGTATGTCGGGCGGTTCCACATCGGTAGGGAGTCGCCGTTGAGGCGAAGGGAATGGCCGCGCTCGCCGGCGCCGTAGAAGGAAGCATCGGGAGTGACGAAAGTCACCGACTTCAGTTTACCGGAATTGTCAATGCCTCCATCCTCTGAAAGGAGGGTTTCGCCGGCGGCGTTCTCAAAGGAGATTTTACCTGTCAGACGGTTCACCTTCAGGATAGTGGAAGGGGTCGAGACGACATATTCCGTCGGTGTGGCGAAAGAAGAGATGGCGAAATCCTGGGGGGCGAGAATCGCCGACTGCGATTTCGGGAAGTCAAGAGCCGGGATTCCTGCCGGAAACTGCGATATACGGAAGATGTCGGGGGTGACCGGAGTGACGGCGACTGTCCCCTTCGGGGTGGAAATGAGGGTTGTTTTCCCTTCAGTCGCTATGGATCCGGGCGCCGGAGCTGTCACAGCGAAGGCCGCGGATGCAAACAGCGGTAATGCGAGTAATGCGAATGTTTTCATGGGTTATAAAATTAGCAGGTTTCCCTCCCGGCTTCAACCGGGAAGGAAACCTTAAGGTTGAGGATTAATCTACGGTGAATTCGAGGTCCTGATCGATGATCACACTCCAGGGGAGACCGGAGGCGGCGAGTTTCTCCAGGAAGGGATCCGGGTTGAACTCCTCGACATTATGCACGCCGGGCTTCACCCATTCGCCGGTAAGGAACATGTATGCTCCAACCATCGCCGGGACCCCCGTGGTGTAGCTCACGGCTTGAGCACCGGTCTCCTTGTAGGCAGCCTCGTGGGAGCAGTTGTTGTAGATGTAATATGTCGATTCCTTACCCTCCTTGTCAAGACCGCTGATTCGGCAACCGATGGAGGTCTCGCCGGTATAATTCTCTCCGAGCGAACCGGGATCGGGGAGGACGGCTTTGAGGAACTGTATGGGGATGATCTCCCGGCCTTCGTACATTACGGGGTCGATACGTGCCATGCCTATATCCTGAATCACGCGGAGATGGGTGAGGTATTCCTGCCCGAAGGTCATCCAGAAGCGTGCGCGGCGGATCGAGGGGAAGTTCTGCACGAGTGATTCCAGCTCCTCGTGGTAGAGAAGATAGGATTCGCGCTCGCCGATATTGGGATAGGTCAGGGGCTGGTGGATCTCAAGGTTTTCGGTCTCCACCCATTTTCCGTCCTGCCAGTATTTCCCTTTCTGGGTTATCTCGCGGATATTGATTTCGGGATTGAAGTTTGTGGCGAAAGCCTTTCCGTGGTTTCCGGCGTTGCAGTCAACGATGTCGAGATAACGCATTTCGGAGAAATGGTGCTTTGCGGCGTAAGCTACGAAAACCGCCGACACTCCGGGGTCGAAACCGCATCCGAGGATAGCTGTCAGGCCGGCCTTCTCGAAGCGCTCGCGGTAGGCCCACTGCCATGAATATTCGAAATGAGCCTCATCTTTGGGTTCGTAGTTGGCCGTATCGAGATAGTTCACGCCACACTGCAGGCAGGCCTCCATGATGGTGAGGTCCTGATAAGGGAGAGCCACATTGATGCAGATATCGGGGCGATGGCGTTTGAAGAGCTCCACAAGCTGCTCTACGGAGTCGGCGTCAACCTGATCGGTCACGATATTGGCGGCGCCGATCTCGGCGGCGATGCGGTCGCATTTGGATTTTGTTCTGGAGGCGAGGACAATC
>JAIDPP010000385.1 GCA_029062725.1 Muribaculaceae bacterium
ATTATAATCTGAGCGAGCATGTCCGCACCTGCATGATTGCCGCCGATGACTGCCAACGGAGCCGCAGCCTGATATATTCTGGGAGAAGGCGCGTCCTTGTCTGCCTTATGCCTGAGGATTGGCCGCTCGATCACCTCTACCCATACCTTGGCCGGCTCACGGTGAAGTATCCTTGTGACATCTTTCCCGATAATATCACATTCCCCGGCATCGACTCCTTGGGGCATAAGCGTGGTAACCCGTTCCTCAAGCCCTGCATAACGGTATTGTGAGGGGCGGCACGGAGTCTTCCTTGCCCTCGCACGACGTTTCTCCGCTTCGGCCTTGATCTGCACGGTCATCTTCTCAACATCACGGATCTTCTCATCCATGGCCTGCCGGAAGAGCTCGTCGAAGAGCCCCGGCTGATCGGCGGGAACCTTAGAGGCAAGACGGTCCGATTTAGCTCCATAGAGCATCCGCTCCAGATAAGCGATGCGAGCCCGGAGCGAGGCTTCGTTGGCTTTCATCGCTTCTGCCTGCGCTTTCATCGCTATGTTCTCGGCTAGGAGCTCTTCGTATGTCGGGGCGGTTGTCATACCGCTAAATTACAAAATATTAGCGAGATAACCAAGCGTAAGACGTACTTTTTATATCAACCGTGTCCTTTTTTTCGACTCTCTGGTAGCGGTGGCGTCGGGCAACCTTGGGAGAGATTCCCTCCATCAGCAACACCAGTTCATCCCAGCGCATCGAACGGAAACCAATTCCATCGCGCAGGAATATCCGGGGATGGAAACGGCCACGCTCAAGACGTTTGTAGTACATCGTATAACCACCACGCTCCCAATGGAGAAGTTTCATTATACGACGGCTTCGACCTACAAATATATAGACGTCACCATTGGTCGGATCTAGACCAACTCTGCGAACTTGACCGCACATACCGTTGACACCTATGCGCATATCAGTCGGTTGCTGCGACATGACCATTCGGTTGTTCTCATTCAGATTAAACATGCCTTTTTTAACGCAAAGTTCGCGCTCAAAAATACCATGTAAAAGACGGCTAAGTTCGGATGGTTACCTTCCATTAGCGAAAGCCTGAAAGACTTTGGGCTGCCTAACAGAAAGGCGGTGTGCCGACACGTGGAGAATCGACACACCGCCTTTCCGATGTATGCCTATGGTTGAATGGGGGCAAAGCCGATGCCGGGGTAATGGGAAC
>JAIDPP010000386.1 GCA_029062725.1 Muribaculaceae bacterium
GGAAGCGTTCGATGCCGTTGGCATATTTGCGGATCTTTACCATAATGATTTAGATTTTATTGAAAGGGAGACGATTATTATTTTGCTTTCTTGTTTTTTGTTCCTCGCGCGAATCCTATCTGGGAGCGCACGCAACGGAAACCGATATATGAACGTTGCTCGTTCTGGTATTCCCATGTGCGGAGGTCGGAGCGTATATTGGAGGCGACATCCTTCCAAGAGCCGCCGCGGACGATCTTACGCTTCATCCTGTAGGGATCTTCGGCAGCCGCATCGTAACGGTATTCGGGGTTGAGGTCGGAAGTGAGCTTGCCTACGCTCTCGGTGTATGCAGTGGAAGTCCATTCGGATACGTTACCCGCCATATCATAGAGGCCGAAATCGTTAGGCTTGAATGTGCCGACCTGAGAGGTGATCACATGGCCGTCGCGCACGAAATCGCCATCCATCGGCTTGAAGTTGGCATAGAAGCACCCGCGCTCATCCATCGGGAGCACCTCCTCCCAGGGATAGGCATTTTCCGAATTTCCGGCTCTTGCGGCATATTCCCATTCCGCCTCTGTCGGGAGACGGTAAGGCTCCACATAGATTCCCTCCTTGCCAAGCGAACGGCGCAGATAGTCGGTGCGCCAGTTGGCGAAAGCGTTTGCCTGCTCCCAGCTCACTCCTACGACCGGATAGTCATTATATCCCGCATGAGAGAAATACATTCGGGTGTAGGGTTCGTTGTAGGCATTGTCGAAATCGTTGATCCAGCACGTAGTGTCGGGATAGATGTTGACAATATACGTGTTGAGGAAATCGTAGTCGCCGGTAAGCGGGCGCGTTACTGTCTCGCGGCGTATCCGGCCCTCTTCAGTGAGATAGGCGGTATCTTTGGAGATGATCGGGAGTTCCGTGGAGACGGGAAGATCGGTATTGTATTCCCTGCGCTCGGCATCGAGACGGTTCTTTCTCTTAGCCGCCGCGGTATGATTGAAAATCTCGTATCGGTAATTGAGCTGTGTAGGGTCGAGTTCACGCTGGCCCGTGATGGGGTTTACGCGATACACGCTTTCGATGGCTCTGGCTTCATCCTCGTTGGGGTTGCGCCAGGGGATAGGCTTGTTCCAGTTGAGATAGGGTTTTATGGGATTCCCCTCCTTGTCCTCTTCGATCTTGAAGGCCTCGTTTCCGCCGTAGGCGGGATCGGCCAGACGCTCGCGGATGATGGAATCACGCACCCAGAACACGAACTGTTTATATTTCGAGTTGGTTATTTCAGTCTCGTCCATCCAGAAGGCATCAACCGAAACTCCCTTCGGGTTGGCCTTGACGCCGGTTATGGAGTCATCTTTAGCAGGCCCCATTGCGATAGAGCCGCGGTCAACAAGCACCATTCCATAAGGCGTAGGTTCGGAGAAAGAGCTTCCGCCGACCCCCGTCACTTCGCCGCCGGCGCCTCCGCGGCGCATCCCTGCGCAGGAGAAGAGCATTGAGCAGCAAAGGATTGTGGATCCGAAAAGCATCATATTGCGCATCCCGTTTCGACGGAGGGCGCTGAATATAGAGGTTGTATTTTTCATCTTGGTCATATCGCTACATTATACGAATGGAACGGTGTTTGTTTTTGTTTACTCCACTGAAATCAAGCTTCAGCTGATACCCGGCGATGATCTCGTGGCTTCCCGAAGAGGCTTTGGAGATGGCGGAGGTCGGATAATCGTAGGAATATCCTAAGAAGAAGTTCTTGAACTCCGCCGCTACCATGACGCTCACGGCATCCTTGTAGCGGTAACCCAATCCGAAGGAGAGAAACCTGTTGTATCTCGCGCGGCAGGCCGCCTGGATATTGAATGTCCGGAAATCGGTGGCGCCTAACAGGGAGGGTTGCAATTCAAATAACGAGTTTTTTATCGGAATATTGCTATCGGCTGTGAAATAGAGAGTGCGCGTCAGCCGTGTCTCGTAATGGGAGGTCTCGGAGTCGTTGTTGCCTTCGGTGTTGAGCTTTACAGTCGGATCGAGGAGGTGGAGGCCGGAGATTCCGATTGAGAACCATTTGTGAGTGTATTTGATTCCGGCCGAGAGGTCGAAGCAGTTGCCCGTCACATCGGTAGTCGGAATGGCCTCGTCGGTTGTCTGATGGTAGTCGTCGCCGTCGGGAAGCACCACCTTCGAGCCTTCGAATTTGGAATTGTAATAGCCCCCCTGCACCCCGATAGAGAGCGTTCCCTTCAGAAATTTCAGCTTGTAACTCGCCTGAATATTTACGAGGGTGTTGGAGAAAAGTCCCAGCGACTCGTTCATCATGTCGGCACCGACCCCGATACGCTGTTTCCCGATTTTTACCGGCATGTCTGCTGTGGCGAGAAAACTTTTCGGGGCGTTGTCGATTCCGAGCCATTGCAGACGCGCTCCGCCGCGGATGCGCAGGAAGTCTATTTCGCCGGTGGCGGCGGGATTGTAATATGTCGGGACGGCCCACGACTGGGTGAGGAGCACATCGTTTTGTGCCGAGGACCTGAATCCTGCGGCAAGAAAGATAATAAGGGTGAGGACCGAGGGAAAAAACCGGAATCTGAAGGTGTGGAACGGTTTTGAAATAAGCTTCATAACGTGATGGCAGGCGCGTGGAGGCCCCCGGGGGTGTTAAATGGGTTATTCAAAATAGAAAGTGACGACAAACATCTTCGATTTTACTTTCGAGAGCGACTGGGTGATCTTGTACATCTCCGGATTCTCGTCAAGATCCGGGCGGTCGTGGCGAAGGATATCGGTCAGACCGAAGCAGAATTTTATCTCCGGATTAAGTTTGAAGAAGGGAAGATAGAAATCGCATCCCAGCCCGACACTGAGATACACATCAGCTGTGTTGAACTGAAGGAAGTCGGCTCTTTTCTTGCTTACGTCGAAAGTAGCCATCGCTCCCAGAGTGACGTAAGGACGCGAGTTATGCAGCCTGTCGCCTGAGATCTT
>JAIDPP010000387.1 GCA_029062725.1 Muribaculaceae bacterium
CCCTATTACGTCGGCGGCAGCGGCAGCTGGGTATAAGCGACAGCGGGATGCAATTGATATGGTTATGTTTGTCAGGCGTCGGAAGTGAGCCCGAAGGAAGAAGAGCCGTTCCATCACTTTCCGTCGCATACGCGGCCGAATTGCCGTAGGTGATGTAATCTTCCTATCCGAAGGGGTGGACAATAGACTCCTTTTGGTTTGCACTGCAAAATTAGTGCAATCAGCAAAAATCCACAAGAGTGTGGTGTGTAATTTTCTTTCACACTTGAAAGAAACCGTCATTAAATGAGCGCCATATATGATGCTCGAACGACGTTACATTGCTCTCGCAGTCGCACATTGGCATTAAGAAATTTTATTGGATCGAGCCTAAAGAAATTTTATTGGATGGAGCACTATTTTCAGCTTGTAAAAAAAGTCCGGTGCAACACCGAACTCTTTCTATTACTGTATAATGTTTATCTAAGTTTTGGAGGTCATTTCAATTTTGACACAGCCTACTTATTTTTATTGTCCGTTATTCTTATTCGCCGTCAGGGATTGCTTCGTATGCGCGGAGGGCTGCCTCAAAGCGGTCTGCAACATCCTTCATCTTATAAAGACCATCGGCATTTCTTTTCATCCCCTGGAAGGAAAGCGGGAATATCATCGGAGGATTGTCCAGATCAAGAAGCTCCATGTTGCGAAGCTGATCCACCGACTGATAGACGAGATTGATGTCGGCATATTCCTCACCGTCAGGACCTACGAATTTCTCCACTACCATCTTCGAGCCGATAGGAGTCTTCTTCTCGATGGAGTTGGGTACCTCATACTCCTCGATACCGAGGGCTGTGGCGACACTTGAAAGGTTACTGTCGTGACCAACAAGGAAAGTAAACTTACGGTCGGGACTCTGAAGCTCGTCAAACATATACTGGATGAGGGGCTTCGCAACGTTTACAGCCACAATAGGAGCCGTGAACAACACATCCTGATATACATCCTTTACATGTGCAAGACGCTCCCAATCCTTACGGGTCAGATTATGGCCGAAAGCGGCTTTCAGTGTATCCGGTTCCTCATAATACTGGAGAATGAAAGCATCGCTGGCAGCATTGAGCTCCTTAAGCGCACTCCCCGCCTTCATTGAGGGTTCCCCCCATTTGTCAAGCACAATCTCGGTATTATAGTTTGAAAGAGCATTGAGAGCGGGATCGTTAGCCTTCGCCATAGGAGATTCCTTTACATCGAGCACCTCCATCATCAGTTCATACTCGGGCTTGATCTTTTCGTTGATTCCTACAATACCTTTCTTTCCTCCCATAGCCTGGATCTGCTTCATTGCCTCGGCACGGAATTCCGGACTCGACTTGGTGATCTGCGGATTGAAAAGGGGATCCATTTTAGAAGGCGAATATTTATGGTTAACCTTTATTCCACCCACAGGCATGAAACCGGAGGAGAAATACTGCGCTGTAGCGATGCATCGCTGCATGGAGTTGGCAGTCACGTTCACATCCGTAGCCGACGGCTCATGGTTCTCGGGGAATAGACCGGCATCAACGGCCCATTTACGGAAATACTGCCCCATCATTGTCTCCAGAGCTCCACCGCGGCTTGAAAGTTCGCTCTTGCCGGAACTCCACTTATGCCACTTATGGGGCGTCATACGTCCGAGAGTACTCTTTTCATCGGAAAGCGGCGAACGGATGTTATGCCGACTGAGCACAACCGCCTCCTTCAGCTTGTACTTGTCTTTAAATTCCTGAGAGCGCTGGGCCTGCGCAGATACCAACACCGGAAAAAGGAGAGAGAAGGCGGCAGCCGCCGCTAACGACACGAGTTTCTTCATTGATTTAGGTTTTGAGGTTTATATTCTATCCTTCCCGACGATACACGGATGGAAGGATCTTAGCCAAAAAGACGCGAAAAGTCACTATCCGCAATCTCTTCTATATCTATCTAAACAAAAGGAATAATTA
>JAIDPP010000388.1 GCA_029062725.1 Muribaculaceae bacterium
GTTAAGGACGTCCTCGGGAACTTCCTTAATCTCGGGTTCGGGTTCTTCGTAGCGTTCCTCGGCCTGTTCCTCTTCCTGCTGCTCCTCTTCCTGCTGCTGCTCGGCGAGGGCTGCTTGCATCATGCGTTCGCGCTCCGCCTTAAGGGCGAGGGCGTTCTGCTCTGCGCGATAGTCTGAGAACTTCGACCATGCAAAAATACCGATGATCAGGATAACGAGTCCGATAAGGGTATAAAGGGCGGCGAGGTTATGGCGACGGTCGCTCTTCTTACGAAGGTCGTAGGCTCCGAATTCTTTGTTCTTACCTTCGAAGATAAGATCACGCCAATCGGATGATGTTAGATCTACATTTCTCTTAGCCATTTTGTCTTTGCTTTAAATCATTAATAAACCTAACATTCTACTTAAGAATACCACGATAATTCAGCACCATAATGGAGTCGATCTGCGTCATATTGTCAATCTGATACTTGGCAATCTGGTTGATCTGCATCTCGTCGAGTACGTTGATAAGGCTCTCGTAAGAGGCGTTAGGAGTCGATTTGATGATGATCACGGGTTTAGACAGAGTCGAGTCCTTACGTACGTTGGCAGCGGCTTCGTTGTAAGCAGCCTGAGCTTTCTCACGACCATCCTTTGTCTCGAGGTCGCCGAACTCTCCTTTTTCATATTTTTTCTTGAGTTCGTTGATTTTCTCGAGCACAGCTTTGTTACGTTTCTGGATGATCTCACGAATACCGCGAGCCGAACCTGTTTTGGCATCTGCTGAAAGGAATTCAGATTCCTTGAGGTTGTTGTTAGCGGAGAGGATTTTGCCGTCGGGGCTAATCATACCTCCATCACCGCCGGGTTTACCTTCGTAGTAGTAAACCACGGGAACAACTTTTCCGTTCACTGTATCGACGTCCGACGAACCGGCCTTTCTTTTGGCATCGAGGATAATAGTCACTGCATCCTCTGCGGAGGCTTGGTTCATATTTTCCTTATTCTCGATCTTCTCGTTGGTCGGAAGTGCGATAGTCAAAGTCTGCGACTTAATCATGGTCGTACAGAGCATGAAGAATGTGATAAGCAACATGTTCATGTCGACCATGGGCGTGAAATCCACGCGAATCGTCATTTTCTTCTGGTGACCCTTTTTGCCGCCACCAGCGTCATTCTGTTGAACTTCTGCCATATTCTTATTACTCTGATGCCCCCTTTAAGGCTGTCAAAAAGGTAAATTTGTTCATTCGGATAGTCTGAAGGTTATCCATAACAGTGTGGATAACATCGAATGAAGTGCTCTGGTCGGCCTTGATGGCCACACCTGAACCATCCTTGATTTTGTCGGTGAGCTTCGAGTTGTCGCTCTGACGGATGGCCTTCATCCACATCTGGAACTCAGTGAGGTTGTTCTCATCCTGTACCTTGGAAATAGGAATTCCTGAGATATGGTTGGGATTCTCATCGGTTCCGTCAAGCCACTGATCCATCTTGGTCTGACCTTCGGGCTGATCGGCAAGGTTAAGGAACTCGCCGAGCTGCTTCAGGGGTACACCGAACGAACCAAGTTTGCTGAATGTGTACTTCTGCTGGTCTGTGAATTTCACAGGGTTATTCTTATGCGCTTCATTGTAAATCTCGGTTACTTTATCGAGCAATGCGATTTTCATCTTCTCATTACCGAAATCGGCAGAGGTATCATTGTTCATAGTAAGCCAGATCCTGCCTTCCGGGTTTACAAGAACCTGCACGTAGTTGGTCTCCTGCACCTTATCCTCCGAAACGGAGGGGGGAGTTATCACCGTAGCGGGCTCCTTGCTGAGGAAGGTAGAAGTCAACATGAAGAAGGTAAGCAAAAGCACAGTCACATCACTCATCGCGGTCATATCGATGAATGTGCTCTTTTTTGCGATTTTTACTCTTCCCATAGTTGCTATGTCTTAATT
>JAIDPP010000389.1 GCA_029062725.1 Muribaculaceae bacterium
GCTCCTGAATCTGCAAAGCGATATCCAAGGCACATCTGCGACCCTGGCATTTAGAAATTTTAGTGGATGGAGCCTAATAGGAAAAGATGATAAAAGGTATTAGTTTGCCCTGTAATAACAAAATTTTAAAATAGATATTGAATATTTAAAAGTTTTCCTTAACTTTGCACAAGTCAGTGCATACTGACTTGGCTTAACATAATATTTTACTTCATGAACAGATTTCTAATACCGATTCTCATGGCGGCGTCGGCCTTACCTGCTTTATGTCAAGATATATATCTACGGGGAGGAATGAACGGCTGGGCTGCAGAAGAAGCTTACAGGCTTACTCGTGAGGGGAATTTTTACTCCATTCATCTTGATCGGCTCGATGGAGAATTCAAGCTTGCGGATGAAAACTGGGGTGCCGTAAATCTTGGCGGTGCAACCACAATCGAAAGTCAGGGGGTATATCCTCTTATTCAAAAAGGTGGTAACTTCAATGCAAGGAACCTTACCGATGTCACGCTTTCCTTTACCTACGATCCCGGTTCGTATGAGGACGGAAGTCAAGTGACAAACCTCTACGTCACGCTTGGGGAAGACCCTTATCCGGATCCCTTCCCGGAGCCGGGCCCGACTCCTGACCCGGGTCCTACACCCGACCCTCTTCCGGCCGGAGTATCGGGGACTTTGCCGATCCTTTATATTAATGTATATACAGACGAGACTAAAACGGCTTTCAACAACGAGATAATCAGCAAAGACCTTAACCATAAAAACTACTTCAAATATGCTGATTATCGTCTTGACGTGAACGGCTGTCAGTGGCTTATAGACTTAGGTGCGGAGGATCTTGGCTCCGCAGAAGAAATGCTCCCTCTCCAGATCAAAGCCCGCGGAAACTGGACACGCAGAGGATTCTCAAAAAAACCGTTCAAACTCAAGCTCGACAAGAAGGCCTCGATGCTCGGCATGTCGAAGAGCAAGCATTACGCCATTCTCGCTCACGCCGATGATGATACCGGATACCTGAAGAACTATACAGGATTTAATCTGGGCAAACGTATGAACCTTCCCTGGACTCCGTTGATGCAACCTATAGAAGTGATTATCAATGGTGACTACCGCGGTCTCTATTTCCTTACGGAATCAATCCGCGTGGAAACTGACAGAGTGAATATTACCGAGCTTGCCGACGAAGAGACAGATGCCACTCTTGCCTCCGGAGGCTACCTTGTGGAGCTTGACAACTATGATGAAGAGAACCAGATTCAGATGCAGGAACAGACATGCACTTATGTTCCGTTTGTGGATCGTCTCAGGGTTACGTTCGACACCCCGGAGGTATATTCCGATATTCAAAAGAGATTCATCACCGAGCAGTTCTCGGCCATGAACAATGCTGTCGGAAGCAACTCCAATGACCTCTGGAAGTATATGGATATAGACGATGCGGTGAGATATTACATTGTTGAGGAGATCATCTCCCATTACGAGGCTTATCATGGCTCGACCTATCTTTTCCGCGACTTCGGAGAAAACCAGAAATGGCATTTCTCTCCGTTGTGGGATTGCGGAAACGCTTTCCGCGCTCCTACAAACGATTTCTTCTATCATCATGGACCTTTTGGAAATACGTGGATTCCTTCACTTCGATGCAATGAGGAATTCAACAAAAAACTCAAGGAGACCTGGCTCTGGTTTATGAGCAACCGCTTTGAAGGGGTTTACGAGGATATCGACCGCTTTGCGTCCAGAGTGCAGGCTGCGGCAGAAGCCGACTATAATCGATGGAACGGTCAACCGACACCTGATGGAGGACAACCTGTGGCGGATAATCTCAACATGACGCAACATGCCGAGTTTGTAAAAAACCATCTTTCTGAGAAGGTCGCCTGGTTGCGCGGTCAGTTTGGTGACTATACCGTTCAGATTTTCAATGAACCGGAAAGGGATTCAACAGAAGCTATACCGCTGCCGGATTATGTAAAGCCTGTAGTGGATCCTGTTCCGGAACCCGAACCAAACCCCGTAGATCCGGACAATATGCCCAAAATATATTTAAGAGGAGAGATAAATAACTGGAGTGTGGGAGAGCCATATAGATTCATATATGAGGATGGCTCATATATGATTCATCTCGATCGTCTTGACGGAAAATTCAAGATTGCGACTGAAGATTGGAATACATTCGACTTCGGTTGCGCGGCTCTGAATGAGGTGACCCATTCCTCCTCTTTCCCAATGGTATATCGAGGAGGTAATTTCATTGCGCGCAACTTATATGATGTCACCCTCTCTTTCTCCGTTACGGAGGGTATGACCGAGACCACGCTCATAATTTCAGTAAACGGCGAGCCTATCATCGATCCTGTTCCCACTCCTGATGTAAACGGCATTTCCGGCAGTCTCCCGGTACTTTATATCAATGTATATACCGATGCCACCAAGTCGCACTATGACAACGAGATCATAAGTAAAGACCTCGACCATAAGAACTATTTCAAGTTTGCCGATTATCGCCTTGATGTCAACGGCTGCCAATGGCTTATCGATTTAGGGGCAGAAGACCTCGGAACGGCGGACAACATGTTGCCGCTCCAGATCAAGGCTCGCGGAAACTGGACGCGCCGGGGCTTCTCTAAAAAGCCATTCA
>JAIDPP010000039.1 GCA_029062725.1 Muribaculaceae bacterium
AAAGTACATCGAGAGAATAATGATTTTTCCCTTGGAATGAAAGAGGCCGTCTATTCTATGGAAGCTGAATTAGGATTGGATAGTAATTGCTCCATGGCAGACGTTCCCACATGGGAGATTCTTTCCCGGATGGCCCGGCAGATGGGCTATCCAGAGTGTGCCGATCTTCTTCTATCCATTAGTGTACGCCCCTATCAGGCCTACAATATGTCCCCCCTCGACCGCATATCAATGAAACTTACCGATGTTTTAGGAGAAGAATATATTCTTGATTACCGCCCCCAGAAAAGTGATCCTTACTTTTCCGACTATAAATCTTTATTCGGAAATCTGGTGAAGTTTGGAGATAAATGGCTTGTCAACGGCATCTCCTCCTCCTCATATTCCCCTCTCAAGAATACCGCTTCAGCACCATTCCCCGTGGAGGAAATGCCCAAAGAAGTGATGGAGCATTTACGCGAGGTGATACGAAAAAACGATGGCAGGAAAGTTTATTACTGCTCGTCGTTGAAGGAAGTAAAGGAAATTGTCGGTAATGCTATTCCTATCCCGGTTGATGGCGATGGAGAAGAAACGGATGACCTGCTTCTGCTTTTGAGCGAGGAAAAACCTATGGCGCTTTACGCCAATTTATGCCGGATCTTTGCTGACCCGGAGAATCCTTTCTATGACCCGGCTGCTGACGAGAATGGAGAGTTAGCTATGGATATAGTGATGTCGGATCTCCTGCAGCCCGATGTGATGGAATATGTGGTAACGCACAATCTCCTACCCTCGGCAAGAGTATTTGCGTCTCAGGGAAAGGAAACCGGAAAACGGCTGATTCAGGAAAATCTACTTTTCCTTATGAGATTCTTTGAAGTGACGCATACGGATATCGATGCTTTCGACGCACCTGATGAAGAAGAGGAGGAAGATTATGACGAGGATGAGCAGATGGTGTAGCCTACTCCGAGCATAAGGTTGTTCTGCCTCTGGAAGTCAAGCAACTGGTAGCCGATATTGATGAAAAATGATCTTGGGAGCCTTATCCTGAGGTTGGCCATCTGATAGCTCGAACGGCTCTCTTCTGGTCCAAAAAGATTATAGCCAATTCCTACATTTACTGAAAAGAGAGGCATTACAAGCTCGCCGCGCAATGCGAGTCCACCGCACACCTGACTGAAAAATGGAGGATGTCCGAAACGGATGTCCTCCGTTTCATTTCCCGAAATATGATAGTCTTTCAGGTCGCTGCTCGAGTCCCATTGGAAATCTGCCGACATCCCCACTCGAAGCCACTTTTTCATATCCCACATGGGCGAGATCCCGAGGCCCGCTACGGGGAAATGCCCTTTAAGCAACACCGGTTCTTCCCCTCCCCTATAGACCCTGTGACGCCAAGCCCCGTAAGCCACGATGTCGCAACTGATATGCCTGCCGGTCTCAGTTCCTTCAAAGGGAGTTCCCGAAGCCTCTTGCCCGAACCTCTTTTCTATTCCCACTCTTAAGCCCGCACTGTTCACTCCCGGATTAGGAAAAGCGGTATTGCCGTTGGAATAATGGGTGATGTCCAATCCGGCGTAGAGTGAATAAGAGTTTGATAATCGGTATTTAAGACCTGCTC
>JAIDPP010000390.1 GCA_029062725.1 Muribaculaceae bacterium
GCCATAACAGAAAAAGAGATGGATATAATGAAGTTGCTCTGGCATAAGGGCCCGATGTTTGTCAGGGAAATGCTCCAGTACTATCCGGATCCTAAACCTCATTTCAATACGGTATCGACCACTGTGCGTATTCTTGAGGAAAAGGGGTATATCTCCCATGAATGTGTAGGGGCGTCACACAGATATTATGCCGTGGTGCCCGAACAACAGTTCCGTGACCGTTCTTTCAAGGAGCTTATAGGAAACTTCTTCAATAATTCCTACCGCTCCGCGGTCTCGGCTTTGGTTGAGGAGGAAAAGATCTCGGTTGACGAGCTGCGTGAGATAATAAGGCTTGTGGAGGAGAAGTCTTCCTCAGGCTCTCTGGAATAAAGCTGTTTAATCTAAAATGTTTCTCTATGGGTGAAGTTTTCGCATATTCTTTAGGCTCTTCTCTGGTGTTGCTTCTTCTTTACCTTGTGTATAAATGGGTGTTGGCATCAGAAAGTTTCCATGCGCTCAACCGCTCATTGCTAATGGGAATCTATCTGATTTCCTTGGTGGCGTTGCCTCTCTATGCGCAGGTGAAAAAGGGGTTGACTTATGCGCCACCTGCCGATAGATTTACCGTTGATATCGAAGGTATCTCCAATACGGTGTTGACCGTGCCGGAGGAAGGTCCTGAGATACAGCCCTCTATAATCCTTATGATTTATATATCGGGGATGCTTTTTGTCTTGACCATGAGTGTTTTCAGCATTATAAAGACAATGCGGATTATCAGAAGAGGGGAGGTTATGGAATATTATGGAAGGAAGGTGGTGGTTATTAAGGAGGAAAATACGGGACCATTCAGTTTTGGCAATTATATTGTGATTCCGGAAAGTGAACTTAGGGAAGATTGCGATATGATTCTTCTTCATGAACATTCCCACATTCGTCTTCATCATTGTCTCGACCTGTTGTTGGCCCAGCTGGTTATTATCCTGCAATGGTATAATCCGGCAGCTTGGCTTATGAGAAGAGAAGTCAAGACAGTTCATGAATATCAGGCCGACCAAAGGGTGGTTAATGAGATTCCCAATATCCGTGACTATCAGTTATTATTAATAAAGAAGACTGTCGGCGCGAGATTCCCGTCACTCGCCAACAGTCTTTACCAAAGCAAACTTAAAAAACGAATTGTTATGATGTGTAAAAAGCAACCAACCCGTTCGAGCCGTTTGCTCCGGCCTATGCTTTTAGTGCCGGCTTTGGGAGCGGCCTTGTGGCTGACCGGCGTGCCGGCAGTCGCCTCAGTGATGGATTTTTTTGTCGGCTCTTCCCTGACGTTTCCTGTTCATTCAGCGGGCAAAGTTACAAATTTTCCCTCAGATAAAGGGAAAGAATCCACAGAAAATTTAAAAGCCGCTCCATCAGCAGTGGCGCCCGCGTCATCGATATCAGCAGCAGGGACAGTGTCGGCCGTATCGTCTGATGAGGTTAGAGCGGCGAAGAAGGAATCGGATTCCGACGAGGTGTCTTCATCAGACCCTCGTCCGCATGATGCAGTAGAAAAGACCGCGGAGTTTCCGGGAGGAATGAAAGCGTTATTCAGTTATCTTGCCTCCAATATTAAATCTCCGGATGATGATACTCCCGCCGGTCTTGTGATCGTGCAGTTTGTGGTGGAGGCTAATGGAGAGATAGGTGATGCGATAATTAAGAAAGGGCTTTCACCGGCTATGGATGCGGAAGCTTTGAGAGTGGTGAAGGCTATGCCGAGATGGATTCCGGCAGAAGTAGGAGGGAAGCCCGTGGCCTCCAATTATGTTTTACCTGTAAAATATGAACCTGTCGGGGACAACACCTCTATTTTTGTGCTTCCTGATGGTAATAAGCAGGGTCAGAAGGGTGGAGGCGCTACCTCTTCTCAGGCCTCCTCATCAGGTTCTTCCAATATAATGACTTCGGTTTCAACCTCTACCAACTCTTCGGGAAAAACAGAAACCACCACTGTAATAGCTTCGGAGGATGGTGACAATAAGATGTCGATATCCGTTACCACTGATAAAAAGAGTATCAAGGATTTTGAAGTATATGTGGATGGGAAAAGATATCATGGTAACCTGAATGAAATTCCATCCACTAAAGTGGAGTCAATGAAAGTGGAGCAAACTGACGGAGACACGCCTATAATTAGAATTACGCTTAAGAAATAAATATGCCAGCGGGTGTGTCATAACTGCCTACCATCCGAACCATTCTGACAGCTCCATCGCCATCCGGATTAAAGCAGGACGGTGTGTCAAAATTTTAAAATTTTGACACACCGTTATTCGCCTCTTAGAATTCGTAATCCACGCAGGCGCGGGCATCTTTCACGGGAGCTATGATGGAGGCGCCCGCTACATGAGCCGGATGCTTGGTATATCGCCCCGATACGGTGAGGTTTATAACATCAAGGGTCTTAAGGTTTCCAAATCCGCCGATAACTTTCCTCCGGGCATTTATATCGTGAGTCAGGGCAACGCGGTGAAGAAAATAGCTTTTAAAATACCTAAGTTTTAGGTTCATTAATTTTTGCAAGTTACTTAAGACGCTTATTCTGTAATAATATCTTTTATCTCACTTTCTAATAGTGGCAAATGATTGATAATGATAGCCCAAAGTATTTCGGGAATCAATGAATCGTAGGAGTGAATCACATAGTTTCGGGTATCGACAATTTTCCGTGCGGATGTAATCTCAATATCCGGATGTATTCGCAAAATCCTATTCATCGCTTCACCAATGATCTCAATATTTCTTTCAACAAATTTACGGAATACAAAATCATTAAGAAAAACATTGAAGTCTCTGGATCTCTCATCAAGAGCTTGTTTAATTTCCGTGATAGCCAATTGAATGTCAAGTAGATATTTCTTTACTTTTTCATCCATAAATCAATTTCTTAGTACTGTCAAGTTCTTTTTTAAAGTAATGATTGCGGATGCCTTCCTCAATAACCATATCTACTTTACGTCCTAAAAGAGCCTCGAGGTCGTGAATGAAGTCAAAAAAGAGATTCGCCCAGTCAGTTTTTTCTGCTTCAATACTTTCTTTGTCGAAATCTACTGAAAAATCAATATCACTGTCAGAATTAAAGCGATCGGTGAGAATTGAACCGAAGACATAAAGACATTTCACTTTATATTTTTTACAAAGTGAAGCTATCTTATCGATATTTAGCTCTATTAATTTCATTTCACCTGTTTAGCTTTTGTGAAGAGGGATTATAGAGTTATGTATAATCCCTCTTTTATTTAAACTGACGGTAAGACGCGCGGCGGTCTCCGTTTCTTTGATTTTTAAAACTCGTAATCCACGCAGGCGCGCGAGTCCTTTACGGGAGCGATGATAGAGGCGGCCGCTACATGAGAAGGATGTTTGGCATAGACCTCTACATCCGCCATTGTGGGAACTACTGCGGTAAGCACGAGATCCCAGGTCTCGGCGGGGTTTTCGTTGATGCCTACCTCCATTGATTCAAGACAGGGGATGACAGCAGGGAGTGCCATAAGGGCTTCCTTGAATTTCATTGAGTATTCTTTGCGCACTGCGTCGTCGCCTTTTAATTTGAATGTTACTATATGTTTTACCATTTTTTATGTTTTAAGACAATTGGAAATCTGGACGCTCCGGGGAGCATACCTACATTTGGTGGAAGCTCGGAGGCTTCTGCCACGGGGAGGCTTCTGCCACAGGGCACTACGGTTAGGCTTTTAGAGCGGGGTATAACCTTTCGCGGGCGGCAGCTACCTTATCATCGGTGATATAATCATCATAATCCATCATCTTGTCAATGATGCCGTTGGGAGTCAGCTCGATGATACGGTTGCAGACGGTCTGGATAAACTCATGGTCGTGGCTTGACATCAGGATCACTCCCTTGAAGTTCTGGAGGGTGTTGTTGAAGGCCTGAATTGACTCAAGGTCGAGATGGTTGGTCGGAGAGTCGAGCACGAGAGTGTTGGCATCGGTGAGCATCATACGCGCGATCATGCAGCGGATCTTCTCCCCTCCGGAAAGCACGCTCGCCTTCTTAAGCACTTCTTCGCCAGAGAAGAGCATCTTTCCCAAGAAGCCTTTAAGATAGATTTCCGAAGAATCAGAGCTATACTGGCAGAGCCAATCCACGAGATTTAGGTTGGAGTCGAAAAACTCGCTGTTATCGAGCGGGAGATATGCAGTGGTGATTGTCTGTCCCCACTCATAGTCGCCGGCGTCAGCCTTGCGGTTGCCCATTATGATCTCGAAGAAAGCCGTCATTGCTCGCGGGTCGCGCGAAAGGAAAGCAATCTTATCGCCCTTCTCCACCTGGAAGTTTACGTCGTCGAACAGCACTTCGCCATCCACCGTTGCCTTCAGACCCTTGACCTCCAGAATCTTGTTGCCGACTTCGCGATTGGGAGTAAATATAATTCCCGGATAGCGGCGAGTGGAGGGCTGGATCTCCTCGATATTAAGTTTTTCAAGCATCTTTTTGCGGGAAGTGGTCTGTTTACTTTTGGCCACGTTGGCGCTGAACCGCTGGATAAACTCCAGAAGCTCCTTGCGCTTCTCCTCCGCTTTCTTGTTTGCGGCCTGCTGCTGACGGAGCGCGAGTTGTGAGCTCTGATACCAGAAATCGTAGTTTCCGGCAAAGAGGGAGATCTTATTGTAGTCTATATCCAGCGTATGGGTGCTTACGGCGTTTAGGAAGTGACGGTCGTGGGATACCACCAGGACAGTATTCTCGAAATTGGCGAGATAGTTCTCAAGCCACGCCACGGTTTCAAGGTCAAGATCGTTGGTCGGCTCGTCGAGGAGAAGGTTGTCAGGATTTCCGAACAAGGCCTTTGCCAGAAGCACCCGCACCTTCTCGTTGGCGCTGACATCCTTCATAAGCATCTGGTGGCGGTCTTCCTTTATACCGAGGCCGGAGAGGAGGGCGGCGGCATCGCTCTCGGCGTTCCATCCCTCAAGTTCGGCGAATCTCTCCTCGAGCTCTGCGGCGCGGATGCCATCGGCATCGGAGAAATCCTCCTTGGCGTAGATGGCGTCTTTCTCCTGCATAATTTCCCAGAGCACGGTATGGCCTCTCAGCACGGTCTCCAGCACCGTACACTCGTCAAACTCGAAGTGGTTCTGACTCAGGACAGAAAGCCGCTCCCCCGGGCCGAAAGTGACGGTTCCTGAGGTCGGGGTCAGTTCACCTGAGAGAATTTTCATCAGAGTGGATTTACCGGCTCCGTTCGCACCAATGATGCCATAACAGTTGCCGCTGTTGAAAGTGAGGTTTACATCCTGAAAGAGCACACGCTTACCGAACTGCATGCTCAGGTTATTGGTCTGAATCATCTTTATAGTTATTTGTGCTTTCTCGGCACATTCTTATTATATTGGTTGAAGATACGTTCCGCGCCGCGGTTGAATATACTCCAATGCTCTCGTTGACCGGCGGGAATGCTGTCGGTCATCCACGACGGGATGACGCGGTAATTATCGTGTTTTCCTGTGGGCTTGGCCGAAAGGAAAGTGTCGTAGTCCGCTTCCCGGAAACGGGCCTTCCCGTCGTCGCCACGCTCTATAACGACCCTCACCAGGGCTCCGCCGCGCGTATCGGCAGTCTTCATGTTGGAGATGAAATTGCCGAGGGAATAGACCACCAGCGATTTTTTCCCCGTAGAATCATTCTCCACCACCTGCATCGGCTGAATCACGTGGGGATGCGAGCCGATCACAAGGTCGGTGCCCTGATTGAGCAGGAATTGCGCGAGGCTTTCCTGATTGCTGTTCTGAGTCAGCACATACTCCACACCCCAATGGACCGTCACCACCACAATTTCGGCGCCGGCTCTCTTGGCGGCCTCAATTTCGCGGGCCATGCGCGGTCGGTCGATCATGGCCACCTCCATGCCGTCGCGCGGCTCGATGCCGTTAGTGCCGTAGGTATAGTTCAGGAAAGCAATTCTGAAACCCTTTATATCGCGGATGAAAGGTGTAAGGCGTTCGCGGCTGACGGAGTCGTTATATGTTCCGATATGATCAACCCCTATGCTGTCGAGAGCTGTCAGGGTGCGACGTGCGGCTTTCATCCCGCTGTCAAGGCAGTGGTTGTTGGAGGTGAGGAAAAGGTCGAAGCCGGCATCGCGCAATGCCTCGGCAAAGGAATCGGGAGCCGAAAAGCAGGGATAGCCACGATATACAGGTCCTCCGCCTAACGGCACTTCAAGGTTCACCACTGCGTAATCCGCCTCCTTCACGGTCGGAGCAATGAGGTCGAAGCATTGCGAATAGTCGTAACCCTTCGCTCCGCCACGGATACGGGCCTGGTCAAGCTGGGCCTGATGCTGCATTGCATCGCCGGCAAACAGTAGCGTGATCTCCCGGGCACCCTGCCTTGTTGCCGCCAGGGAATCCTCCGGCAGCGAATCGGCGCCCGTACGGTTGTCGGCGCCTGTGGCTCCGCATCCCGAGAGGAAGAGGGCGAAGATGAGGAGAAGCTGCTTCACTGTCATTCTATTTCCTGTTTGGAGTAGGTGAAATTAATGATGGCGTTATCCGTATCGAGCAGCGTCATGGTTGGCTTTACCAGATAAGTGGAGCAGCCGACGGTATAGGTCGTCACTGTTCCGGTATAGGTGTTCTCCACCGATTCCGTGGTGATTTCCACCGGTACGATCGAGAACTCGACATCCTCGTCGGTGATCTCTTTGCCGGAAGTGATCAGATTGACAATATATTGCCTGAGCGAATCAAAGGAATATCCTTTCCGCTCCTCATCATATTTGGCATAGAATGAAGTCAGCTGGTCGGGCAATTTGTTCTTCGCGAAAAACTCCTCGCGTTCCGATTTCTTCACCATCAGGAGATATGGAGCCACGGATATTCCGAAATCATTGGCAATCTCCGAAGCCGGTATATGCATTGAAAGGGCGGAGACCACGGTGATCATTGAAGCGTTCTGTTTATACTTCTCGATGATCTCTTTGGCCGGGAACACAATGTCGGTGAAATATCCGCCGGGAGTGGTTATCACTGATTTTCCGCTTTCGGCAAGATTGCGGATATTGTCGGATAGGCGGAGGTCAATCACATTTGACGACAGCACTTCCGGAGCCGACGAGAATAGACATACGGAATCCCTTATAGCCGTGGTAGTGGTCGTTACCGTTCCCTGCGAATCCTTGGAGCTCTCGGTCTTATAGGTGTGGTAATAGACGTAGAAACCGAAATTGCTAACGCTTCCGATACATCCGTTTCCGAAACTCTGCTCGATGTATAGTCCCGGGAAACTCTGCGCAAAAGTCTGTGGCCACTGGAAAAGCTCCGGGTTGGCGCGGTAGCTCCTTACGGTCTCCAGCGCCGCTTCCCGCGGAAGATTCAGGCGGATTCCGATGTTTTTATCTTTGAAGAAAGCTGAGTCGTTCTTGCACAACGCCGAGAGGGTATAGGTCGTAGCGCCGACAAATGCGGATGGATCCGAGGCATCATAATAATCGGCGGGGTTGATATCGTTGGTGATGGAGGAATATAGCTGACGGTTGAGCCGCCACACCTTGAGTTGCTGCGGGGCAAGGGAATCGCCGGTGAGCGATCCGCGCGGCACACTGATGATCAACCGCATGGAATCTATGTCGGCCTCGGGGATAGTGTCGTTTATTCCCAATACCGGCGAGGGATAGAGCTGCGATAGGAAAGAGCATGAAAGGGTTCCGTATTCCGGCACGTTTATGCGTCCGAGCAGGCGCGAGGTAGAACGCGCATCGTAGCCGTCATATACCACCGACCGCGCCTCCACGAATGTCGGAATGGAATCGACCGTAATGGTCACTTCCCCCGAGACCAGAGAGGAACCCTGCGAACTGAGATCGTCCTGACAAGACACCAAAATTGGCGCACAAGACAGAAAGAGAACTGTGGCAAGGTGTTTGATCTTCATCATAAAGGAGAATTTAGCGAAACAGGGAGCGTCACTCCCCCTTCACAGTTTGGAAGAAATTGAAAAAGTTCTCAGTGTTCTCTGCCTCCGGGTCGAGAGTAATGAAGGGAATTCCTCTCTCCTTTACTGCCTCCAGAAGGGCGGGATCCGGTTCAGTGGTGTTGAAGACCACTCCGTCAGCAAACTCTATAGCGATCCTGTGGAGGATATTTGAATCGAAGGGGAAAGACTTGAGGCGTTCGATATCCTCCTCCTTGACTCCGTTTTCGGCCAACTTTTCGAATATCTTCGAATCGATTGGAGCCGTCTGAGGCTCGCGGAGCACAGTATATATGATCTTTGCTTTCTTGAAATCCGGACCGACATTGAATACGCGGCGGATGTAGAGAGGGATAAGGGACGAGATCCAGCCCGAGACGTGGATAAGGTCTGGCTCCCAGCGGAGTTTTTCGGCTGTTCCGACAGCGCCGTGGGCGTAGAAGATAGCGCGTTCGTCATTGTCAGGTCGGTTAGAACCGACATCGTCGGTATCACTGTCATCTTTCTGGAAATAATCATCGTTGTCGATGAAATACACCTGTATTCTCGAGGGTTGCATAGATGCTACCTTGATAATCAGGGGATGATCGGCGTCACCGATTACTATGTTGACGCCGCTGAGACGAATCACTTCGTGGAGCTGGTTGCGACGTTCGTTTACCGCTCCGAAGTTGGGCATGAACGTCCTCACCTCATATTTTTTCCCCTGCATTGCCACCGGAAGATTCTTACCGAGGCGGGAGTTTTCCGTCGCGGGCAGGTAGGGAGCTATTTCCTGTGAGAAAAATAGGATTCTTTGTTTGGCCATAATAAGATATTAAGATAGGTTTTTATAGATAAAAAAACGCGCGGATTTTTCCTTTTTAAAAACCTTTTGCAAAGTTAATAAAAATTTTTCATTAATTTTGCATCGCGCTTTGCGTTCTCTTCCCTCAAGGGTAGGAAATTGCGCTCAGTGTTTAAAAAAGATTATCGAAAAGAGAATGATAATAATCAAGACAGTTTCCGAGCTCGAATCGTATGTGTCGCGCGAGCGGAATAACGGTAGGTCCATCGGTCTGGTGCCGACAATGGGCGCTCTTCATGAGGGACACCTCTCGCTTGTTGAGAGGGCCGTCAGGGAGAACGACGATGTCATCGTCAGTGTGTTTGTCAATCCCACGCAGTTTAACAATCCCGACGATCTTGCGTCCTATCCCCGTACAGAGGAAGAGGATTGCCGTCAGCTGGCACGCGCCGGTGTGGCGGTCGCTTTTGTTCCCGAGGTGTCGGAGATGTATCCGCAGGGAGCCGTGAGGGAGAAGGAATTCCGTCTCGGCACCGCCGCCGAGGTTATGGAAGGTAAGTTCCGTCCGGGCCATTTTCAGGGTGTGGCGCAGATTGTGAGCCGTCTTTTTGAGCTCTGTCGCCCTAACCGCGCCTATTTCGGAGAGAAGGATTTCCAGCAGATAGCCGTGATAAGGAATATGGTCGAGAGCGAGGGGATTGATGTCGATATCATCCCTTGTCCGATCAAGCGTGCCGATGACGGGCTGGCCCTCTCGAGCCGCAACGCCCTTCTCACGCCCGCACAGCGCGTGATTGCTCCGGAGATCCATAAGGCACTGAAGGCCGGAGTGGAATATTCTAAAGAGCATGGAGTCGGTGAGACCCGCGAATATGTGGTCGGGCTGATAGATGCCGTTGAAGGCCTTCAGACCGAATATTTCGAGATCGTCGATGCCCGCACGCTTCTCCCCGTGGAGGAATGGAGCGAAAGCCCCGAAGTGCAGGGATGCATCACGGTCTATTGCGGTAAGGTCCGCCTGATCGACAATATCAAGTTCAGATAATCCGGAAAAGTCCGGATATTCGGAAAAACAGGAATCAGATATGCTGATAGAGATGATGAAATCGAAGATTCACCGCGTCACGGTGACGGAGGCGAATCTCAATTATATAGGGAGCATTACGATTGACACTGCCCTTATCAGGGCTGCCAACATCCTTCCCGGAGAGCGGGTGTTTATCGTCAACAACAACAACGGCGAGCGTTTCGACACCTATGTCATAGCCGGCGAGGAAGGGAGCGGAGTGATCTGTCTCAACGGGGCTGCGGCACGCAAGGCGCAGCCGGGTGATATCGTGATCATCATGGCTTACGCGCAGATGACTCCCGAGGAGGCCCTGGAGTTCAAGCCGGCGGTGATCTTCCCCGATACGGCCACCAACAAACTTTAAGCAGAGAGAAAAATGGCAATGTTCGAAAGTCTGTCTGAACGGCTTGAGAAGTCGTTTCAGATTCTAAAGGGTGAGGGCCGCATCACCGAGATAAACATAGCGGAGACGATGAAGGATGTGCGCAAGGCGCTCATCAGTGCCGATGTAGATTACAAGACGGCCAAGACCTTCACCGATGAGGTGAAGAAGAAGGCTCTGGGCCAGAACGTGATCACGTCGCTGAAGCCCAAGGAGCTGATGGTAAAGATCGTCCACGACGAGCTGGTATCGCTCATGGGTTCGGACCAGGTTCCGGTGAATCTGTCGGGGAATCCCACTGTGATCCTGATGGCCGGTCTTCAGGGAGCCGGAAAGACCACTTTCGCAGCCAAGATTGCCAAGCGGCTGAAATCGCAGAAGGGTAAGCGACCCCTTCTTGTCGGTGCCGACGTCTATCGTCCGGCTGCCCGCGAACAGCTGCGTGTTTTGGCTGAGCAGATCAATGTGCCTGTATATACTGAGGAAGAGAGTAAGGATGCCGTGCAGATCGCGGTTAACGCGATCGCGGAGGCGAAGGCCAACCATAACGATCTCGTGATTATTGATACTGCGGGACGTCTGGCCGTGGATGAGGCGATGATGAACGAGATAGCGGCCATAAAGGAGGCCGTGAAGCCGCAGGAAACTCTCTTCGTGGTCGATTCTATGACCGGTCAGGATGCTGTTAACACCTCAAAGGCGTTCAACGACCGTCTGGATTTCGATGGAGTGATACTCACCAAACTTGACGGCGACACCCGCGGTGGTGCGGCCATCACGATCCGCTCGGTGGTGAAGAAGCCTATCAAGTTTGTTGGTACGGGCGAGAAGCTCGACGACGTGATGGAGTTCAATCCCGACGGTATGGCCAACCGTATCCTCGGCATGGGCGATATTGTTGGACTCGCCAATAAAGCTCTGGAGGTCTATGATCAGGAGGAGGCACGGAAGGTTGCCGAGAAGATCAAGAAGAATAAGTTTGACTTCGATGACTTCATGAACCAGATCAAGCAGATAAAGAAGATGGGTAACCTGAAGGATCTTGCTTCAATGATTCCGGGGATGGGTAAGGTGATGAAAGGTATAGATATTCCTGATGATGCGTTTAAGGGTATCGAAGCCATCATCAACTCCATGACTCCCTGGGAGCGTCAGAATCCAACGGAGATCAAGGGAACGCGCAGAGCCCGCATCGCGAAGGGGTCCGGGAGTTCGATTCAGGATGTCAACAAGCTGCTGAAGCAGTTTGAGGATATGCGTAAGGTAATGCGTATGACCACGACGATGAAGAATCCGATGAAGATGATGCAGCAGATGAAAGGTATGAAAGGGAAGATGCCTTTCTGACCGACCTGAATATATAGAATCCAAAGCTCGCTTCTACGAAACAGAGAGTTTCGGGAAGCGGGCTTTTGCATTGTAGGTTTATCAATATGATGGTTAATGCAATACCCCGATGTAGGGACGCACCCCGGTGCGTCCGACTTTCATGAGCACAATTTTTACAGTAGCATTATTTTTGACCTATACGCCAATATTTTTGTAATAAGGAAATTTTAAAGAGGTGTGCATAGGAGATACGAAATGGAAGATGAGTTGGCCGGACGAAAGGAGGTAAATCGGCTTGACGATTGTAAAATCTTTCTGAATGTATTATCTTTGCAGAAAAGAAAGGATTATGAGCGCTATACCCGAAAAAATGAGTGGATATGCCATCGGACAGCAGGATTTCAGTGTGCTGCGTGAACGGGGGAGTATATATGTGGACAAGACGGAATTCATTAAAAGGATTGTGGATTCCGACTATCAGTATTTCTTTCTGGCCCGGCCACGGCGGTTCGGAAAGAGCCTTTTCCTATCTACCCTCCGTTATTTCTTTGAGGGGAGGAGAGAGCTTTTCAAGGGATTATATATTGACTCCACCGACTGGGATTGGGAGCCTTATCCGGTGTTGCGTCTTGACCTGAATACTGATAGATATGCGGAGCAGGGAAAATTGAATACAGTGCTTGAAAGTCTCTTTTCTGAGTGGGAAAGAAAGTATGAAGTAGAACCCACACTTGAGGATTATGGTCAGCGTTTTCGGAAAATCATAAAGACTGCCCATGAAAAGACGGGCCGCAAAGTTGTGATTCTTGTTGATGAGTATGACAAGCCGCTTGTAGGAAACCTTAACAAGCAGGATAATTTCGAGCATTACCGTTCGGCCTTGGCCTCACTCTATTCCAATTTCAAGAGTTCGGCAGAACATATTCAGCTTGTATTCCTCACAGGTGTGAGCCGATTCAGCAAACTGAGTGTATTCTCCGACCTCAATAATATCAACGATATCACTTTTGATAACCCATACGCTGATATCTGTGGTATCACGGAGGCGGAACTTCTGACATATTTTCATGAAGGGATAGCAAAGTTGGCGGAAAAAACCGGAGTGGATTATGAAAAGGCGGTGAAGAAATTGAAGAGGAGCTATGACGGCTACCGCTTCGCGGCCGAGGGGAGCGACATATACAATCCCTGGTCGGTACTTAATGCGCTTGATCGTTCGAAGATCAACACTTATTGGAGCGATACAGGCTATCCCCTGATTGTCATGGAGTCGCTAAAACGTATTGATGCAGATTTGGAGGAGACATTCAATGTCAGCTGTCGCGAGTCGTCGCTCAAGGGGCAGGATCTCCTGAATCCTGATCCCACGGCTCTTCTTTACCAGACCGGCTATATTACTATAAAGAGATACAGTCCTCGCACGGAAACCTACCGTCTTGGGATACCGAACGAGGAAGTTAAAAGGGGTCTATATGAGTTCTTGATTCCCTATTACTCCAAAGTAAGAAGAGGAACAACCAACCAAACGGTTGTGAAGATAGTCGAAGGTTTCATCGAAGGTGAACCGGATTTAGCTATGCGCGCGTTGCAATCTTTCTTTGCCGGAATTGACTATAAGATGAAGATGGAGAGCGAAAACAATTTCCACAACGCATTTTTCCTGTTGACGCATATCATCGGGCTCGACACCAAGACCGAGGTTCATACATCTGACGGCAGCATAGATATCACTATTGATACTGACGAGTATCTTTATTTAATCGAATTGAAGTATGACCATTCGGCGGAAGAGGCACTCCGGCAGATAGAGGAGAAGCGATATGGCCGGCCCTGGCAGAC
>JAIDPP010000391.1 GCA_029062725.1 Muribaculaceae bacterium
TGTTCGTCATATTTCAATTGATCACTCATTTCTCTTTCTGTTTTAAATTAATCAATTCCTCGGGTAATGTCGTCACAACAATTTGTTTCTCCTCATCAACCCCTGCTATGAAATCATCCGCAGCCGGTATGAAAATCTCCTCTCTTTCCGGAGTCTCAATAATGAAAAGCACATTTTCCGTCGTAGCGTCAACCCTCTTTAGCTTCCCTATCCTTCCGAAAGTTTCGTCAACCACATCAAATCCTTCAAGGTCATCCTCGAGAAGCAATCCTTCCCCCTCCTCCCCAAGATATTCTTTTAATTCCATCTTATCGGCATAGATGATCTCATTCACAAGGCTCTTAGCCTCCTCCTGAGAGTCGATACCCTGAATCTTAATAAGGGATGTGGTCGCCCCTTTTCCTCTTACACTCTCCGCATAAAAAGGCACGTATGCACCCTCCATATTGACAATAAGCGGATAACCTTCGCTGAAGTAATCTGGTTCTATATCAAGTAAGGCGTTCAGTTCCCCTTTAAGGGCGTGCGTTTTCTGAAACTTTCCGACCGGTGTAAGGTTTTTTTCTTCTATCATAATAGTCCGCTTTATGCATGAAAGCGCACGGCCTGAAACCGTTGCTATTCGTGCTACTCTTCAATTCTAATGATTTTCGCGCCCAAACGGTTCAACCTTACATCAATATTTTCATACCCTCGGTCAATCTGATTTATATTTTGGATTTTACTTGTTCCTTTAGCTCCCATAGCAGCAATAAGCATTGCGATTCCGGCTCTGATATCAGGGGAAACCATATCGGTCGCCCTGAGACAATCGAATTTACCAGCCCCGATCACAGCAGCGCGGTGCGGGTCGCAGAGGATGATACGGGCTCCCATATCAATAAGCTTGTCAACGAAGAATAAACGGCTCTCAAACATCTTCTGATGTATCAGGACGCTTCCTCTCGCCTGAGTCGCTACGACAAGAAGGATACTTATCAGGTCAGGCGAGAGACCGGGCCAAGGGGCATCGGCTATTGTCATTATAGAACCGTCTATAAACGTCTCTATCTCATATATCTCCTTTTGGTCGATCCTAATGTCATCACCCTCTATCTGTAGATTTACACCTATCCGTTCGAATACATCC
>JAIDPP010000392.1 GCA_029062725.1 Muribaculaceae bacterium
TCAGAGACCCGTTGCCAAGGATCTTTACAAGCGCGTTTTTCGCAACCAGACCGGCTTCGCGAAGATCTGCTACCGTAATCTTTGCAAGATTCTTTGCTGCTGCCAGAGTCTCAAGAGCGTCAAGATTGATAGCCTTGTACTCAACACGATTGATGTTCTTGAAACCGAACTTGGGTACACGACGCTGAAGAGGCATCTGACCTCCCTCGAAACCGATCTTGCGGCTGTAGCCTGAGCGCGACTTAGCACCCTTATGACCACGTGTTGATGTGCCGCCGTAACCCGAACCCGGTCCGCGACCTACTCGTTTGTTGCTCTTATTGCTGCCGGGAGCCGGCTGTAAATTATGTAATTCCATTTCTTAGTCGCTTTTACTGTTTAAAGTTTTTCCACTTTTACCAAGTGATGAACTTTCTTAACCATACCCATGATCGAGGGATTATCCTCCTTGATCACTGAATGTTGCATCTTGTGAAGTCCGAGAGCGTCAAGTGTAAGCTTCTGTGTCTTCGGACAGTTGATGCGGCTCTTTATCTGGGTGATTTTTATCTGTGCCATTCTTTCGATTATTTACCGGTGAACACTTTTTCAACCGAGATACCACGGTTCTGTGCAACCTGTGCCGGGCTGCGGAGCTCATCGAGGGCCGCGATAGTAGCCTTCACAAGGTTGTGAGGGTTGGATGAACCCTTCGATTTGGCAAGAACATCGGTGATACCTACACTCTCAAGCACGGCACGCATTGCGCCTCCGGCCTTTACTCCGGTACCTTCACTGGCAGGCTTGAGGAAGATACGTGAACCTCCGAACTTAGCCTCAACCTCGTGAGGGATGGTGCCTTTGTGTACAGGAACCTTGATAAGGTTTTTCTTTGCTGTCTCTACTCCTTTTGCGATAGCGGCGGTCACCTCATTAGCTTTGCCAAGACCCCAGCCGATCACACCGTCCTCGTTGCCTACAACGACAATCGCAGCGAAACTGAAAGCACGTCCACCCTTGGTTACCTTGGTAACTCGGTTGATGGCTACAAGACGGTCCTTCAATTCCAAATCATTAGTCGATTTAACCCTGTTGTTTCTCTTTGCCATAATAACTTAAAATTTAAGACCGGCCTGGCGTGCTGCATCGGCCAAAGATTTAACCCTGCCGTGGAAAAGATAACCGTTACGGTCGAAAACCACCTCGGCTATACCCTTCTCCTGAGCTTTCTTTGCAATCACTTCACCTACCTTGGCGGCCTGTTCTGTCTTTGTGCCGCCTTCAAGACCTTTTGAAGATGCCGCGCAGAGCGTATTGCCTGCAAGGTCATCGATCAACTGTACGTAAATCCCCTTGTTGCTGCGGAAAACACTCATACGAGGACGGCTCGCAGTGCCGGAGATTTTCCCGCGGATGCGGGTCTTTATCTTATTTCTTCTTGCTATCTTGGATACCATAGTTTTTCCTGATTTATTTATTTGGCATTAGCCGACTTTCCTGATTTGCGGCGGATAACCTCGCCCACAAACTTGATACCTTTACCCTTGTAAGGCTCGGGTTTACGCAAACTGCGGATCTTGGCGCACACCTGGCCGAGAAGCTGCTTGTCGTATGATTCAAGGATGATCAGAGGATTTTTGTTACGCTCTGACTTAGCCTCAACCTTGATCTCCTTAGGAAGCTTGATATAGATAGCGTGTGAGAAACCGAGTGCAAGCTCGAGGACCTGACCGTTGGATGTGGCACGATAGCCGACACCTACAAGCTCCATCTCCTTCTTATATCCCTCAGAAACTCCGACAACCATGTTGTGGATCAAGGCGCGGTAGAGACCGTGCTGCGCGCGATGCTCACGATCGTCGCTGGGACGGGTCAACACTACATGATTATCCTCAACCTTCACCTCGAGGTCAGGGTTGATGGCCTGTGAAAGCTCGCCCTTGGGCCCTTTCACTGTCACTACATTGTCTTTTACCGTTACGGTTACGCCCGCAGGAAGAGCGATCGGTGCTTTACCTATTCTTGACATAATTTCCTCCTTCCATTAATAAACGTAACATAAAACTTCACCACCAATCTTGCGCTCTTTGGCCTCTTTGTTGGTCATGACACCCTGAGAAGTGGAAATGATAGCTATACCCAGCCCGTTGAGCACGCGGGGCATATCTTTGTAACCGGTGTACTGACGGAGTCCCGGACGTGAGATGCGGTGCAGATTCTTGATCGCATTCACTTTGTCGATGGGATCATACTTCAGAGCAATCTTGATTGTGCCCTGAGGGGTCGGACCTTCCTCGAACTTGTAGTTAAGGATATAGCCCTGCTCGAAAAGGATCTTCGTGATCTCCCTTTTCATTTTTGAAGACGGAACTTCAACCACACGGTGTCCCGCGCGGATGGCGTTTCTCAGTCTGGTCAAATAGTCTGCTATTGGATCAGTCATTGTTTTGGTTGTTAAATTGATTCAGATATTCCGAACAATATTTAATACTCTCTTTTTAGCTTACCCGCAAATCGCAAATTCACCTCGTGATTTCGCAAATACGCATAAACTTTTGCAAAGTTAATACTTATTTTTGAAATACGAGGTGAATTTTACAAAAAAATTTCACGTTTTTCGCTCAAAACAAGCTGTTTTCATAGAAAATCGCCCGAACTTAAAGATCTTTAACTCTCAGTCTTCAAATTCAGGCGATTTTTAATATTACCAGCTTGCTTTCTTCACACCGGGAATCAGACCGGCTGAAGCCATCTCACGGAACTGGATACGGGAGATTCCGAACTGACGCATATAGCCTTTCGGACGGCCCGTGATCTCGCAGCGATTGTGGAGGCGAACCTTGGAAGCGTTCTTCGGAAGCTTCTGGAGCTTCACGAGAGCCTCGTAGTTGATGTTGCCATCTGCATCCGCAAGCGCCGCTTTCTTTAGGGCGGCCTTCTTCTCGGCATATTTGGCAACCATGCGCTGACGCTTTACCTCACGCGCTTTCATTGATTCTTTTGCCATATCTCTTAATTTTCATGTTTGAAGGGAAGACCAAATTTCTTGAGCAGAGCGAAACCTTCCTAGTCATTCTTGGCTGAAGTCACGAATGTGATGTTCATACC
>JAIDPP010000393.1 GCA_029062725.1 Muribaculaceae bacterium
CCCTTGTTCTGGTAATCGGGCGCTACTGCGACCAACAGAAGATCCACACGGTCGTTCTTCCCTTTCAATCCTTTCAGAAGATGATACCATCCCAACGGGAACAACGAGCCTTTCGACTTCTGAAGTGCGCGGCTCATCGAAGGCATCGAGATGCCGACACCGACCAAACGGCCAACCTTATCTACAACGAGAGTAACAAGGTCAAGGTTAAGAAGGTCGAGGTAAATATCGATGTAATATTCGATCTGGCGCTCTGTGAGCATGGAATACTGGTAAAGATCCTTATAGGCGTCATTGATAAGATGGAAGAGGGCGTGGCCGTATTCTTTCTTTATACGCTTGCGGTTCTTATATTTGAGCACTTTCAGGCCATATTTCTTCTTGACGATATCGGCGATACGGCTGTATTTCTCGGGTATGACCTCCGGGACCTCCATCACGAACTCGAGCCAGTCGGATTCTTTAGAATATCCGAGACGTTCCATGTGCTCCACGTAATAGGGATAGTTATAGATGGTGGCCATCGTTCCCAATTCCTCGTAACCTCCGGTCAGCATCCCTTCGTGGTCAAGGTCGGTGAATCCGAGGGGGCCGATGATTTTCTTCATCCCCTTTTCGCGCGCCCAGCTCTCGACGGCTTCCATAAGGGCGGCGGAGACTTCGTGGTCGTCGATAAAGTCGATGAATCCGAAGCGCGCTGTCTTGGATTTAGACTTCTCGTTGACCTGATTGTTGATGATTCCGGCAATACGGCCTACAGGCTTACCATCGCGGAAGGCCATGAAATACTTCGCCTCGCAGAAATCGAAAGCGGGATTCTCTTCGGGATTCAGGGTGGCTACGTCGTCGGAAATCAACGGCGGCACAAAATAGGGATTCCCTTCGTAAAGGTCGATCTGAAACTTCGTGAATTTCTTTAGATTCCCCTTTGTCGGGGCTATTTCCTTTATCTCTATCATCGGAGGCGGTATAAGTTTACAGGTTAATTATATCGAAGCAGACGTGCCCGCTACATGCGGGGACAAGCGACCACAACGGGAAGCCGGTGAGTTATCCTCTTGTAACCAACCATATAAGGAGGCAGGCCATAAGGACGATGAAGGTGCAAATGAATATGAATATCTGTCCGGAATTGCGTCGCTCTACAGCCAACTGCACATCGGATATTGTGCGGTAACCGGGATATCCCTCCTCACATCGCCGGGCAATCCGGCGCAGACGAGGCAGAGAGGTCGGGAGCTTGTCGAGCACTTCGTTCATAACCTTTCCGTAACTCTTTATGTCATCTGCCGTATCCTGACTGGAGAGGGAACCCACCTGATCGTAACCTACATTGATAAGCTTGAGGTTATCGCTATATTCGGTGAATACGATTGTGTCGGGAGTGATGGGGTCATGCACTATATGGTTTTCCTGAATATACTCCATCGCGTCGAGAAGCTGCGTCTGAAGACGGTGCACGATCTTTGGAGTCAGGCGTTTCTCATCGATCAGACGGCGGAGCGACCAGCCATATACATCGTCGGTGATAATGGCCTTGCCGATTCCGGGAATCTCCTCGAAATCGTTGACCATCACGATATTGGCATGAGCAAGGTTGTAACGGGTATCAAACTCTTGCTCCAGCATCGCGAGATATTTAGGATCATCCTTATATTCCTTTTTCAAGGTCTTGAGCATGACCCATTTCCCATGCTTGCGCACAGTATATACATCGTAATATTTCTCTTCCCATTCCGGGAGGAGGGTGAGTTCCGACCATTTACCCGAGGGATCGTCGATCTCCACTCTTTTCTCGTTTCTGCTGATATATTCCACTCTTCTCTCGTTTTATTGTTATCAATGTGTGAAATTCCGGCGCGGGGTTCTCCCTCGTGGTCAGTCTATAATATCGAAGCCGGTATATTTTCTGAGACATTCCGGCACCACGATCCCACGGGGGGTCTGGTTATTCTCCAGCCAGGCGGCCACGATACGCGGCAGGGCGAGAGCCGAACCGTTGAGGGTGTGGCATAGATGTATCTTCTTGTCGGC
>JAIDPP010000394.1 GCA_029062725.1 Muribaculaceae bacterium
GATGTCGAGAAAGAGGCCATGCGCCGCTGTGTGCTCGACGAGGGTATCCGTCTTGACGGCCGCAAGACCACCGAGATCCGCCCGATATGGTGTGAGGTCGATTATCTTCCCGGCCCTCACGGAACTGCCGTCTTCACCCGTGGCGAGACTCAGGCGCTCGTGACCGCAACTCTCGGAACCACCCTCGACGAGAAGATCATAGACGACGTTCTCAACAAGAGCACGGAGCGTTTCCTTCTTCACTATAACTTCCCCCCCTTCTCCACAGGCGAGGCTCGTCCGCAGCGCGGCGTTGGCCGTCGAGAGGTCGGTCACGGTAATCTCGCCCACAGAGCCCTCAAGCGAATGTTCCCCGAAGGCTTCCCCTATACCTGCCGTATCGTTTCCGACATTCTCGAATCCAACGGCTCATCTTCTATGGCCACTGTCTGCGGCGGAACGCTCGCCCTGCTTGACGCCGGCGTTAAAATGAAGCGTCCGGTGGCAGGAGTGGCAATGGGTCTTATCTCCGATGAGGGCGCCGTGAAATACGCTGTCCTTTCAGATATCCTCGGCGATGAGGATCACCTCGGCGATATGGACTTCAAGGTGACCGGAACAACCGAAGGTATCACCGCCACTCAGATGGATATCAAGTGCGACGGCCTCTCATACGAGATTCTCGAGAAGGCTCTCGAACAGGCTCGTCAGGGTCGTCTCCATATCCTCAACATAATCAACGAGACCATTCCCGAGCCTCGTGAGGACTACAAGCCGCACGTGCCGCGTCTCGTGACCCTCGACATCCCCAAGGAGATGATCGGCGCCGTGATCGGGCCGCAGGGCAAGGTGATTCAGGGAATTCAGGAGGAGACCGGAACAGTTATCTCCATCGACGAGGATGAGAAGACCGGTTTGGGTCATGTAGAGATCGCCTCCAAGGATAAGGCAAGCATCGATGCGGCTCTCGCAAAGATCAAGGCTATAGTGGCTCAGCCCGAGGAGGGCGAGGTGTATGAGGGCACTGTCCGCTCGATCCTCGACTTCGGTGCTTTCGTAGAGTTCATGCCCGGCCGTGACGGTCTGCTCCATATCTCCGAAATATCCTGGGATCGCCTCGACTCCATGGATGCCAGCGGCATCAAGGAAGGCGACAAGGTAAAGGTGAAGCTCATCGAAATCGACAAGAAGACCGGTAAGTTCCGCCTCTCGATGAAGGTGCTGACTCCCAAACCGGAGGGATATGTAGAGCGAGAGGCTCGTCCGCGCCGTGAAGGAGGCGACCGCCCCCGTCGCGAAGGAGGAGATCGGGGCCCACGCCGTGACGGCGACCGTGGCCCGCGTCAGCCCCGTCGCGATGGTGACCGCGGACCCCGCACCTTCACTCCCCGCAACCGTGAATAAATCCTCCAGGAATAATAGATAGAAGCCTCGGCCTGAATAATCAAGCCGAGGCTTCCTCTTTTCCCTCTTTTGAGCTTCCAGATCCTGATACCGGCGCCATCAGGGATACTCATCTCTTGGGATTGAGCTCTTCCCCCGTCGCGAAGCTGTTTCCGCAGGGGGCTATGCACCTTTCAGTATTAGAGATATACATCCGATACTTCATCGACCGCCGCCTCATCTACCTTCCATTTCCCTTCCGGATCCATTTCCACAAGATCCATCACGTCATAACATTCGATATCTTCGGCATCCACATTCACCTCCCTGCTGTCGGCAAGATAGACTTCCATTGTATTGAGCTTGATGCAGAGCTGCGCGTTGTCATCGTAAGCATCCTCATCGATGATATAATCCTTCACCGCCGAACGGAGAAGCTCCTTGAACTCATCTTTAGTCATAATTCTTTCTTATTAATAATACCCATTATAATCAAAAAAACCGGGATTCCCGAAGTTTGACGGGAATCCCGGATTAAAATTCTTTACCCTATCAATCGCGGCCTCCGCCGAAAATGCGGAGCAGGAAGAGGAAGAGGTTGATGAAATCGAGATACAGATTCATCGCCCCCATAGTAGCCAGTTTATCCTGCAAAGCCGGGTCGAGATTAGCGGCAGAAAGGCGCTTCACCTGCTGGGTGTCCCATGCCGTAAGACCGACAAAGAGAAGCACTCCCACAATCGAGATCACCCATTCCATAGTGGAACTCTTCAGGAAGATATTCACCACCATTGCGATGATGAGACCGAAAAGTGCCATCATCAGATAGCTGCCCATCTTGCTGAGGTCTGACTTAGTGAAATATCCATAGACCGACATCGCGCCGAAAGTTCCGGCTGTAATGAAGAGTGTATATACGATTGTCCCGATACGGTAGGCTATGAATATCGGGGCGAGCCAGACACCCATCAAGGCCGAATAAACCAGGAAGAGCGCCAGCACCGTGCCCGTTGACATCTTCATCATCCTGACGGGTATAAGGATCGCCATGGCGAACATAGCTATCAGGATTCCCCAGAACACGATCTGGTTTCCGAAGAAGAACATCATCGCGGCCTGAGAGCTCGCCACTCCGAGCGCACAGAAAGCCGAGATGAGAAGGCCGATGAACATGCGGACATACACCCGCTTCATCACGGCATTGGTCTGCGAGGTCACGGAATTTCCCCCGCTATAACCTCCTCCGTAATAAGGGGGAGGGGTAAGTTTTGACTGATCGTAACTCATATCTGTCTCTTTTAAATTCTATTATTCTATTATTATAACAGTATCCGGAGCCTTTTTATTATCCGGCTGCAACGTTGCAGTCCTTACATTCTCTCCGGCATCTCTATTCCAAGGAGGGCCATAGCGTTCTTCAGCGTACGTCCTACTACGAAAGATATCAGCAGACGGAGATCACGCACCTCCTTCTCCTCTTCGCGCAGTATCGAATAGTCGTGATAGAATTGGTTGTATTCCTTAGCCAGATCGTAGGAATAATTCGCGATCACTGCCGGGGAATAGTTGCGTCCGGCCTCTGCTACAACCGACGGGAAGTCGGCCACTTTCTGTATCAGAGTCGATTCCTTCTCGTTAGGCTCCGCTTTGGGTGTAGCATCCGGATTGAAATCTCCGGCCTTCCTTATCACGGAATTTAATCGGGCATAGGTCTTTTGCAAAAAGGTACCGGTCTTGCCGTTGACGTCGCACGAGTCCTCATGATTGAAA
>JAIDPP010000395.1 GCA_029062725.1 Muribaculaceae bacterium
ACCTACGCTTGTCTAATATTTATTCTTACTTTTTCCTGCTATCCAACCAAAACACGTAAACTTGATGGAAAAGGTTTCCTAAATATTAACGTAAAGTGTAGGATAACTAATCTTCGAAAAAAAGGAGATTAGATCAACGGTAATCCTTAAGTTCTTCGCGGAGACGTTTGCGGGCAAAGAAGATACGGCTCTTAACTGTGCCGAGAGGGAGACCGAGTTTATCGGCGATCTCATTATATTTATACCCTGCCACAAAGAGATTGAAGGGGATACGATAGTCGTCGGAGAAAGAATTGAGAACAACAGAAATCTCCTTAACTGCATAAGAACCTTCGGGAGTATTGAGACCGGAGTCCTGACTGATATTAAGATGATATAGATCTTCAGTTTTATCAATAACTGTAGCCTGACGTACGGTCTGACGATAGTTGTTGATAAATATGTTGCGCATGATGGTGAAGATCCATCCTTTGAAGTTGACATTGTCAACATACTTATCTTCGTTTGACAAAGCCTTAAGGGTAGTATCCTGAAGAAGATCCTGTGCCTGCTCGCGGTTGGAAGTAAGCTGATATGCAAAGCTCATCAGATTGCTCTGAAGCCCTATCACACGGTCCTTGAATGATTCCTGATGTTTCATTTAGTTTACGCTTTAATTGGTTTTCTGTATTCATAACATTAAATGTTGTCAAAAAGTTCTAAAATAAGGATAAAATTTTTAAATATTTTATAAAGTATTGATTATCAACGAATAATTAATTCAAGTTTTCGTAAGTGTTTTTAAGCGCAATGTTATAAATAATTGGAGGTGTAAGGAATAATCATTAAATTTGCAGGTGAAAAAGAAGACAATACAAAGCATTATGCGTTTTGAAGATTTATTGACAAATGATTCGGTGCTCGATGGGTTGTATGACATGCATTTTGATGAGTGCACTCCGATTCAGGAAGCAGCAATCCCCGCTGTCATGGATGGCCGTGATATTCTGGCATGCGCCCAGACCGGAACCGGCAAGACAGCCGCATATCTGTTGCCCGTAATAAATGAAATCGTGGAGGGAGGATATCCGGAAAATCAGGTAAACTGCGTTGTGATGGCACCTACCAGGGAGTTGGCTCAGCAGATCGACCGGCAGCTGCAAGGCTTCGCATACTTCATGCCTATAAGCGGATGTGCTGTTTATGGT
>JAIDPP010000396.1 GCA_029062725.1 Muribaculaceae bacterium
CCACTGAAGCACGCCAGAAACTCTCGCGGCTTCGTCCCGCCACAATCGGGCAGGCATCCCGGATCCCCGGTGTCTCACCGGCGGATATAAATGTTCTCCTTCTCCTCCTTGGCCGGTAATCCTCCCGGCCTTTTTTATTCAGCGAGATATTATTCCTGGTTTATTCCCCGGCTATATTATTCCCCGGTTCATTTCTTATTTCCCATTAATCATTATTTCCCATTAATCATTATCTCCCATTAATCATTATCTCCTTGTTCCACGTGGAACAATCGCATCTTAAATTCTTGTCATATTGCCCCTTATAACCCTAAAGTAAAAGCTTAATTTAAATTTAAGGATCCCCTGGGTCTCCCCTTGATCCCTTCCTGAGCCTCCCTTTGATCCCTTCCGGGTCCTTTCCGTTAAGGAAAGGATGCCAGCTCTTTCTTCGTCCATCCGTTAGGGAAAGGATGCCAGCTCTTTCTTCGCCCATCCGTTAAGGAAAGGATGCCAGCTCTTTCTTCGCCCATCTGTTTAGGAAAGGATGGCAGCTCTTTCTTCGCCCATCCCTGTGTCCTCCTGTTTTGGATAAGTGGCGGAGCCTCCGGTTCCGCAAAAAAAGCCTCGGAGCCTCCGGTTCCGCGAAAAAGCCTCGGAGCCTCCGGTTCCGCGAAAAAGCCTCGGAGCCTCCGGTTTCGCGAAAAATCCCACTCTCCGCAAAATTTGTTCCTTTCCCTTTTATTTAATATCTTTGTGGCATAAACCAACAATCCCTAATATGACAATAGAAGAATTAAAGGAATCCATCCGCTGCGTCCCGGATTTCCCCTCGAAGGGAATCATGTTCCGCGACCTCACCACCCTCATCAAAAACGGCGAGGCTCTCCATGACATGTCGCGGCTCCTCGCCGACCTCTACCGCGGCAAAGGCGTCACAAAGGTCGTGGGTATCGAATCCAGGGGCTTCATCGGCGGCTCCATCCTCGCATACGAACTCGGATGCGGTTTCGTCCCGGCCCGCAAACCGGGCAAACTCCCGGCCGTGACCGTAAAGAAATCATACGCCAAAGAATATGGTGTCGATACAATCGAACTTCACAGCGATGCCATCACCCCCGACGATATCGTGGTCCTTCACGACGACCTCCTCGCTACGGGAGGGACCATGAACGCCTGCTACCAACTGGTGAAGTCGATGAATCCCCGTAAGATCTATATCAACTTCATCGTCGAGCTCGAAGCCCTCAACGGCCGTCAGAACCTCCCCGCCGACTGCGAGGTGACATCCCTCCTCCGTTTCTGATGGAAGATGCAGCCCTGCTCGCCGGCTCGGGCCGCGACATCGACGAGACCCGCGGTTTCCGGCTCGAGATAACCCCCGATCGCTCCCGCGACGATATCCTCAACAACCGGCCGGGGCAGCAGCTCCGGGAGAAGATACTCAATCTCCCGGATGCCCCCGGCGTGTATATGTATCTCGACCGGCATGGAAACGTGATATATGTCGGAAAGGCAAAGCGCCTGAAGCGACGCGTCTCCTCATATTTCAACCGGCAGCATCCCGTGACGCGCACAAATCTTCTGGTCCGCAATATCGTGGATATGCGCTTCATCGTCGTCGCTACCGAGGAAGACGCTCTTCATCTCGAGAACGCGATGATCAAGGAGTATCAGCCCAGATATAATGTCCTGTTGAAGGATGACAAATCATATCCCTGGATCGTCGTCACAAAGGAATTATATCCCCGCGTCTTTATGACCCGCGAGAAAGGTCTCGCCGCCCGCTATTACGGACCATATTCCAATCAGAAATCCGCCAAGGTGGTGCTCGACCTTATCCGCGAGACCTATCCCCTCCGTTCCTGCCGCCATCCTCTCGATGAGAAATCCATAGCCCGTAACAAATATTCCCTCTGCCTCGACTATCATATCCGGAAATGCGCCGGGCCATGCCGCGGCCTCATCAATCCCGAGGATTACGGGAAATATATCTCGCGCGTCCGTCAGATCCTGAACGGCGAGACCCTCGAGCTCGAGCGGAGCCTTCAGACTGAAATGAATATGCTTGCCGAGAATTGGAAATTCGAGGAAGCCCAGGCCGTAAAGGAGAAATATGAAGCCGTAAAGGGTTATAACGCCAAGAGCGTGATAGGGGAGGCCGAGAGCGAGGATGCCGATATGTTCGCTTACGTGGAATCCGACGATAGGGCATACGTCAACTTCATGCATCTGCATCGCGGCGCCGTGACGCAGAGCCTGAATCTCGAATACCGCCTCCGGAAGAATGAGGTGACGCCTCCGGAGATCCTCTCGATGGCGATGGCAGAGGTCGGACAGCGCTTCGACCGCGATTTCCGTGAGGTGATAGTTCCTTTCCTGCCGGATGTGGAGTTCGCGGGAGTCAGCTTCACCGTTCCCAAGAAGGGAGCCAAGAAGAAGGCGCTGGAGGTCGGCATGAAGAACGCCAGGCAATATATGAAAGAAGTCGAGACCGCCGCCGAGAAATTGAATCCCGAG
>JAIDPP010000397.1 GCA_029062725.1 Muribaculaceae bacterium
GACGAGACACATCCATACGAGGGCGTGCCAGAATTACTACGCCAACTTACCGATCAGGGTGTTTCCATCGGAGTATGCTCCAACAAGTATGAGGCGGCGGTTCAGAAAATCGTAAGCCATTATTTCCCCGATATTCCGTTCGTGGCCTTGATGGGACAGGTCGATGACCGTCCCACAAAACCGGATCCTTCTGTCGTATTCGCACTGCTCAATCTATTTCCTACCCCGAAGAGAGATATTCTTTATGTGGGCGATTCGGCGGTCGATATGGAGACTGCGAGAAGGGCTTGCGTGGAGTCGGTCGGAGTGACATGGGGATTCCGTCCTGTTTCGGAGCTGCGCAAGGCATACGCCGATCATATCGTCAACAAGCCGTCGGAGATTCTCCGGCTTGTAGAGGAGTCAAGATTTTGAGGAGTTCGTAAAACAGATTTATGAAAAAATGGAAATGACAGAAAAAGAATATACCCGGGAATTTCTTGTCTCGGCCAACGAAGCCAATCCTGAAGGGGAGTTGGCAGTCAATGTACTTGTAAGCGATATCATTATGATTTCCACCCGGCATGCTCTTGAATTAGGCATCGGCAATCCAGTGATGGAGCATCTTAACGCAGGATGGGTGCTATCGCGACTCACCATTGAAATGAAGAGTTATCCCAAAGTAAACACCAGCTACCGGATCGTCACTTGGGTTGAGTCGTGGAACCGTCATTTCTCTGTGCGCGATTATGAGGTGCTTGATTCGGAAGGCACGACCATCGGTTACGGGCGTTCGGTATGGATGGTGCTGAATACCGTGACACATGAGAATTTCGGTCTCTCTCACCTTAACCTTCCGGAGGAGATAGTTTCCGATCGACCCTGCCCCATCAATAGACAACAGAAACATGCGGAGATCCTACGGCATGACTCCACGGCGCAGAATCCATCTGCTCTGAAAGCGAATGTGGCCGAGAGGAGCTATACTTTCAAATACAACGATATTGACTTCTACCGTCATGTTAACACGGTCAGATACGTAACCCTTCTTCTTAATTCCTTCTCGCTTGAGGATTTCGACAGTAATTACCTGTCTCGTCTGGAGCTTTCATTTCTGCATGAGGGTAATTTCGGTGAAACGGTGGAGATACGAAGATACGAACATCCTGAGGGTCTGGCTCGTCTCTCTTCTTTCTCGTTATTCTCTGAAAAGAAGGATACGGCTATCCTGTTCGCCCGCCTCGCCCTGACCCCGAGATAAGAGTAACGCTAATGCCGGGTTTTAGACCCCTGCATTAACTTTTTTATGGGATGGGAGCTTAGAACAGGGGAGCTTATAAAGTGTCGTTCGGGTCGGTGGTTTAAATTTCGGTTTCGATCACATTGAATATGCTTCCATCAGCCTCAATCTCATTCTCCCGCAAACCGAACCATTCCTCCAGCTCTTTCAAAGTCCGGACAAAAAAACGACGGTGTGTCAAATATTAGAATTTTGACACACCGTCTCTTTATTTCTACATCTGATACCCGTCAGGGGTCGTCAGGAAGTAAGCTTATTAGATAATACCCTGAGCCATCATTGCATCAGCCACCTTGAGGAAGCCGGCGATATTGGCGCCCTTCATGTAGTTGATATAACCGTCAGGCTGAGTGCCATGCTCTACACAAGCGGCGTGGATGTCGTTCATGATAGTATGAAGCATCTCGTCAACCTTAGCTGCTGACCACTGGAGGTGTTCTGCATCCTGAGTCATCTCAAGACCGGAAACTGCTACGCCACCTGCATTGACAGCCTTGCCCGGGCCGTAGGGAATCTTATTTTCGATAAATGTATCGATAGCTTCGGGAGTGCAACCCATGTTGGAAACCTCTGCGACGAGAAGAACTTTGTTGTCCACAAGATGACGTGCGTCTTCGCCGTTAAGCTCGTTCTGGGTAGCGCAGGGAAGCGCGATATCCACC
>JAIDPP010000398.1 GCA_029062725.1 Muribaculaceae bacterium
TCCCATGCCACACGGTTGATAGGCTCGTTCCAGCGCTTGAAGTCATACCAGTTGAAACCCTCGCCCCAAAGCTCCCAGCGACGGTTGAGCTTAACCTCTTCGAGGAGGTCATCACCGGTCTTGGAAGACTTCACATAATCCGCGATACGGTTGGAGTTGATCTTGTAGAGGCAATCCTGGGCAACGGCGAAATGACCGTTATGGCAGGCGGCCTCGGCCTCGATCAGAAGCATCTCGGAAGCACGCATGAATGGATACTGGCCAGCACCGTAAGTGTCAGTACCCCAGAACTTGAACTGAGCGCCGAACGGAATGTAAGTGTTGCCGATCTCCTCGCCACCTGTAAAGTAGAGGTCCTGGCCTCCGACGTATGGGAAACCCCAACGGTTGGGACGCCCGATCTCATCATACATCTTATCGCAGTACTGCTGCAAACGCACCGGGAAATTTTCTCCCTGGTTCAGGTTCATATCTGATGAAACATCATCCTCGCTCCAGAATTTCGCACGCATGGCGCGACCCTCCTTATCGGGGGTGTAGAAAAGTTCGCATCTCACATCCTTCGCGGAATACATCTGCTTGTAGAGCATATAGTCAACAGCTCCTGCGCCGTATGACTGCCAGATACAGGGATACGCACCGTTACATCCGAAAGAGGCGTTGAAGGAAGCGAAATAAATGCCGGACTTACCTTCGTCCGAGCACCACATCCACTCGCTGTTGGCGGCATTGAAGCCCGACTTATATTCGGCGGGCGACATAATAGTGTAGCCTTCTGAGGCAAGGTGAGCATACTTCTCAGCCGTATCCCAGTCATCTTTAAGGAGAGCCGCACGCGCGTAAAGGCCGTATGCCACGCTCTCATCCACCTCCCATTCATAATCGCGGCCGAAGTCGGCAATATCATAAAGCTCTATGGCGCGGTCAAGGTCATCGTAGATCTGCTTCAATACCTGATTAGTAGTGGAGACAGCCTTAGCGGTTGACACATTTGCATCCGGAGCCTCAGTGCGGATCACAACGCTCGTAACCTCGCCGTTGTTAGAGTCGGCCCAGCGGGGACCGAACATCTGGTGAAGACGGATATAACCGTGCGCGCGCATCGTATATGCCTGTGCCATACGGAACGCAGTCTCTCCCTTGAGCTCCTCGCTCTCCTCGAGTGTCTTCTCACCGGCGATGATATAGTTGGCCTGGCTTATAATGCCGTAGGGATAGGACCATGCAATCTTTGCACCCCAGGTGTTATAACTGTTCATGTGGGTCCAGTTGGTGAAGCCATAATTCGTTGAGCCAGCAACCCAATAAGAATTGTAGTCCTGACCCATTGACTCGCCATACCACTGGTCATACCAGGGTTCACCGTTAAAGAAACGGTACTCATAGAAGGCGCCATACTGACGGTATGTGCTCTCCATTGTTCCATAGATGGCGGAACGCAGCTTGGAGATATTAAAAGGAATCGATTCAGAGACCTCGTTGGAGATCGGCTGAAGATCCAGGTAGTCGCTTGAACAGGATCCCAACGAAACCGCGACTGCGGCAGCGGCGAGACCTTTCAGTATATTTCTTTTTTTCATTGTATCGTTCAGTTTGAAAGATTAGAATTTAGCGGTGAGCTGGAATGCGAACACGCGCGCGGGCACATAGTTTGCTCCCTGACCGCCGGCGAATCCGTAAGTCGGGTTCATACCTTTGCGACGGGTAACAAGGAATACGTTGTCGCAGGAGAAACCGAGGTTAAGATTCTGCATCTTAAGGGCCGCAACCCAGTTGCGGGGGAAGTCGTAAGATACGTTGATATTCTTAAGACATAGATAATTGCTGCTGGTGATGAAGCGGCTCGAAGAAGCGTTGTTGGTTCCGGAATAGTTGCTGTTGATTTCCGGAGTACCGTTGGGATCGATACGTCCCGGAGTGTAAATACCGTCGGCGATAGCCTGATCCACCCATGCGTTAAGAACGCCGTTCTCATCGTATGCATTCAAAGTCACACCATCGGCATTCGTGAATGTACCGGTAGGAGTGGTCCAGGATTTCAGCACATCCTTATGGAGCGCACCCATGGTTGTGGAACTCATAAGAGACTGATAGTTGGAGTCAAGAGTCTTGCCACCAAGAGAGTAGGTGAAGAGAAGACCGAGGTTGATACCCTTCCATGAAACATTCGTACCGAACGAACCGGATACAACCGGCAATGCACTGCCCTGAATCTTGCGGGAAGCATTGTTCATATTACTTGTGTAATATTTGCCGCCATCCTCGATAAATACCGCATTATCATCGTTTCTTGCCCTCTCCACACGGCTAAGGTATGCTTCATTGTCATACTTCATGTTGCCTGCCTCATCATAATACATAAAATCGGGCGACATGGGATCGATATAATACATCGACTGTCCTGTCAGCTGGTCAACTCCGGCAAATGTAAAAGTCTTGATGATATATCTGGATTCGCCGATAAAGAGGTTCTGACCGGGGAGGTTCTGGTTATTGGGGAGCTTGGTGATCTTGTTCTTGATGAACGTAGCGTCCACATTGAAGTTCCAGCGCCAGTCGGCGGTGCGGAGGATATCATAACCGAACTGCAGCTCCCAACCGGTATTCTGCATGGTTCCGACATTACGCCATACCGATGGATTCTCACCGGCACTGGTACCACTTGTTAGCGCCGACGATCCCATTGAGGCGGGAAGAGTGTATGGGAAAAGCTGGTCGGAGTTCTGCTTGTTGAAGTAACCGATACTGAATGTGAATCGATCGTCGAAGAGTGAACCCTCGAGACCGAGATCAAGAGTCTTTGTTGACTCCCATTTGAGGATGGGGTTACCCAAAGAGGCCGGAAGAAGCGTACCAAGAGTGCCATACTGGCTCCAACCGAAGAGGTTCATGTAGGAGTAATAGGGAGCGGATACGTCGTTACCTACAGTACCGTAAGCGGCACGTAACTTAAGATAGTTGAGCCAGTTCTGAGTCGGTTCCATGAATTTCTCCTTAGAGATGATCCAGCTTGCACCGACCGACCAGAATGTACCCCAACGGCCATCCTTGGCAAAACGTGAAGAACCGTCGCGACGGAGAGAGAACTCACCGAAATATTTCTGATCATAATTGTAACGTACGCGACCGAGATAAGACTCAAGACGGACCTGCTCACCTCCGGAACCATCCTGCATCAAAGAACCGAAGTTATTGAGAAGGAAGTTGTCGTCGAGTGCCTGATCTGCTTTTAGGATGTAATCATAATAGATCTGGGAATTGAAATTCTCATGCGATAGAAGAGCATCCACATGGTTGTTTCCATATTCATGATTCCATGTGAGGGTCTGGGAGAATGTATGGCTCTTCATCTCCTGGAACTCCTTCATCAACATACCTGAACCGGCCTGCGAGCCGATAATGTTGTTGCTGTATTGGGTAAGATTTGTTTTGTTACGGAACATCTGGCCACGGACGGTAAACTCGAAGCCGTAAGGGATAACGGCCGTAGCATAAACGTTGGCGTCAATCGCTGTCTTGTTATAGTCATTCTTGTCGAGACGCATGGCCCAGGCGATATTTGTGCCTTCGAGATAAGAGGCAGTATTCCACATAGGCTGTCCATTCTCGTCATATACGATATTACCATCGGCATCATGACGATAATAAGGATAGATCGGAGCGTTGAACATTGTAAGGAACGGATTGGCAACTGAAGACGGATCGTTTGCGAAGTCCTGACCGATTTCCGAGTTCTGCTGAGTAAGGGCGAAGTTCATACCCATCCTGAGGTAGCTGACGGGCTGATAGTTAACGTTAACACGGCCGTTGAAACGCTCGAAGTCGGTGCCGAGCACATAACCGTTCTCCTTCAGATAACCTGCGGAGGCGAACATGTTGAACTTGTCGGTAGCACCGGAGGCATTAACGTTATACTCCTGACGGTAGCCGTTACGTGAGATGGCATCCCACCAGTCAAGGTCGCCGGCATATCCGGGGAGCACGCTGCCGCCGAAGAAAGTGGCTTTCGCGGGATCAATCGGGTCAACAATGAAAAGCTCATTATCAGGAACTCCGTAGATATTGAGTTTCATCTTGGAGCGGATGATGTTTCCTCTTGTACCATATAAATTCACAAAATATGCTTTATCACGCTTAACCTTGGCATTGAGAAGGTTATTACGGTATTCACCATTGACAACAGAATTGAACATCATCTGCATCCAGTCGTTGGCTTCGAGACGGTCGTAGAAAGGAAGACCGCGGTTGTACATACCCTGGCGGATCTGTACGGTGACGTCAACCTTGCCTACGTTCTTGGCACGCTTGGTGGTGATAAGGATCACACCGTTGGCACCACGGTTACCGTAAAGCGCACAGGAAGCGGCATCCTTGAGGACAGACATTGACTCGATGTCGGCCGGGTTAAGGTCGGCGATAGTACCCTCGAAAGGCACACCGTCAACCACATAAAGCGGAGAGTTGCTACCGTTGATGGAGTTGAAACCGCGGATACGGATCTCAGGTGCAGAACCGGGAGTACCGGTAGAGTTATTGACCTGCACACCGGGGGCATTACCCTCGAGAGCGGAAGTCACGGAGGTTACGGGACGCTCCTCGATCTCCTTCGAGCCCACCACGGCTACCGAACCGGTAAGGGATTCCTTTGTGGCAGTACCGTAGGCAACCACGACGAGGTCATCGAGATTCTGCTCGGTGGAAGTAAGCTTCACGGTCATGTTGTTAGTTAGGTTCACAACCTGTTCCCGGTAGCCGACATAAGTGACTTTTGCCTGCTTCACGTTGTTGGGGACAGTGATGCTGAACTTACCATCGATGTCGGTGGCGCCACCCTGGCCTCCGCCGATCGGCATGATGGTAGCGCCTATCAACGGTTCGTTGTTTTCGGCGTCAACCACTGTGCCGCGATAGGTGGTCTGTGCCATGGCGGCCCAGCTGCACGCTACCAGCGTCATAATGATTAAAAACAGTTTTCTCATACTTTGTTGATTTAGAGATAAGTTATAATAAGTATTACGTTCC
>JAIDPP010000399.1 GCA_029062725.1 Muribaculaceae bacterium
CCTTCCTTATAATTACAAAATTTAAAGCCGACTTGAAATCAAAAATCAAGTCGGCTTTTTTCGGACGGTTACAAATAAAGAGAGTGTGTCATAACGGCTCGTCAGGGTCGTTAGTTGAGATTACGGCAAAGGTTACATACTTTGAGTATGCTCTCGAAAGCTAAGACTCCATCCGAACCATTCTTACCTCACCCTCGCCATTAGGACAAAATATTACGGTGTGTCAAAATCCTAAATTTTGACACACCGTAATATTTTTGTTTAGTCCGGATTATTCAGAATCCAAGAATTTTCAGATTTATTTCATTAACACTGCCGGTATTTAGAACCAGCGGGTGTAAGCGAAGTCCATGCGGTGGGGAAGTTCCTCGTTCTTGGGATAGAGACGCAAAGCTGTCTTGAGAATACCCGGCTCCTTGAGAGTGTAGCGGAGCTCGTAGGTGTTCACGTTGCCCTCACGGTTTACCACCTTTAGATCCTCGCGGCCAACATACTTACTCTCACCGTCTTCCTCTTTGTAGAGCACGAGCTCAACACCGATGGCGTCGCCAAGTCCTGCCGTATCCACCTTGCAGGTGATGTCGAGAACCTGGCTGGTGCGTGATGCGCCGCTGTTTGTGAGTTCGTCGATATTGGAAGATACGATACGTATATCGTTCCACTTGCCAGCAACCTCCTCTTTCCAGGCTACGATCTCGCGAGCTTTAGCGAAGTCGTTCTTAATGAGCTTCTCGGCGCGTTTATGCTCGGGGATGTAGAACTTGTAGATGTAGTCGTCAAGCTGACGCTTCATAGTGTAATGAGGTGCGATGTGACCGATAGAGTTCTTGATGCGCTGAACCCATTCGGGGCTGTAGCCTTTGGAGTTCTTGGCGAAGTAGAGAGGCACGATCTCATTCTCAAGCATGGAATAGATTGTGGCGGCATCAAGTTTGTCCTGCTGTGCCTGATCGGTGTATGTACGCTTGTCGGTAAGCGCCCATCCGCCCTGCTCATCCTTGCGGTAACCCTCATACCACCATCCGTCGAGAACGGAGAAGTTAAGGACACCGTTCATCTCGGCCTTCTCTCCGGAAGTACCGGATGCCTCGAGAGGACGTGTCGGAGTATTGAGCCAGATATCTACTCCCGAAACGAGACGTTTCGCCACGATCATATTGTAGTCTTCAAGGAAGATGATCTTACCGGAGAATTCAGGCATCTTGGAGATTTCCGTGATACGTTTGATAAGACCCTGTCCTGCACCATCCGCAGGGTGAGCCTTTCCGGAGAATACGAACTGAACGGGGAACTGCTCGTTGTTGACGATCTTGGAGAGACGCTCAAGATCAGTGAAGAGGAGGTGAGCACGTTTGTAAGTCGCGAAGCGACGTGCGAAACCGATGATGAGTGCGTTGGGGTTGATCTTGTCAACGATCTTGAGCACCTGTGTGGGGTCGCCCTGATTCTTTAGCCACTTCTCCTTGAAGTCTTTCTTCACGAAGTCGATGAACTTATTCTTCATCGTCATGCGCATATTCCAGATCTTCTCGTCATCAACATCGAAGATACCCTTCCACATCTCGGGATTGCTCTGGTCCTGGAAGAGATTGGGGTTGAGGAAGTCGCCATAGAAATCCTTCCACTCGGTTGCGGCCCAGGTAGGCATGTGGACGCCGTTGGTCACGTATCCTACATGGCTCTCCTCGGGAGCGTAACCTTTCCAAACGCCGGCGAACATCTTTTTGGAAACCTCGCCGTGCAACCAGCTCACACCGTTTGCCTCCTGACAGGTGTTGAGGGCGAATGTACTCATCGAGAAGCGCTCGTTGGTGTCAGGGTTCTCACGGCCCATGTTCATAAGGTCAGACCAGGAGATGCCGAGCTTTGAAGGATATTCACCAAGATATTTTCCGAAGAGGCTTTCCTCGAAATAGTCGTGACCGGCGGGCACAGGAGTGTGAACGGTATAGAGTGAAGTAGCGCGTACCACCTCGAGTGCGACATTGAAGGGGAGGTGATCCTGCTGAACGTAGTCAACGAGACGCTGGAGGTTGAGAAGCGCCGCATGACCCTCGTTGGCATGGTAGATGTCGGCCTTGATTCCAAGTTTATTAAGCATGAGCATACCGCCGATACCGAGAAGATACTCCTGCTTGATACGGTTCTCCCAGTCGCCGCCGTAGAGGGCGTGAGTGATTTCGCGGTCCCATTGTGAGTTCTGCTCCAGATCAGTGTCGAGGAGGTAGAGCTTCATGCGACCGACATTCACACGCCAGATGTGGGCGTAAACCACACGGCCGGGATAGGGCACCTCGAGAATCATCGGCTTTCCCTCCTCATCGAGGACAGCCTCGATGGGAAGCTGGTCGAAATTCTGAGCCTCATAATTGGCGATCTGCTGGCCGTCGATTGATAGGCTTTGGGAGAAGTAGCCGTATTTGTAGAGGAATCCGACTGCGGTCATGTTGATGCGGCTGTCGGAAGCCTGCTTGATATAGTCGCCGGCGAGCACACCGAGACCACCGGAATAAATTTTAAGACAATTGCAGAGACCATACTCCATGGAGAAATAAGCCACGGAGGGAACCTTATTGTCCATGGGCTCCTTCATATAGGCTGAGAACATAGCGTACACATCCTTGATGCGGGCCATCATATCCTTATCTTTGAGGATAGCCTGAACACGCTCGTAGGAGAGCTGCTGAAGAAGCATCACGGGGTTCTCGCCGACCGCACGCCAGAGAACGGGGTCGATGTCGTGGAAAAGGCTTTTACCTTTGCTGTTCCAGACCCACCAGAGGTTTTTTGACATCTCTTCGAGCGGTTTGAGTTCCTTGGGAATCTCAGCGCTCACGATAAGGTTGCGCCATGACGGAGCATTGGTGTTGCTTACTTGAAGTTTCATTGTTTTTGTGTGTATTTATGTTGATCCGCTCTTTGCGTCGTTGCCTGAATGCAAATGAGGCGTCTCAATCTGTTGTGTCGTATATCTTTAAAAATTTTTTCACGGCCTATGCGGCCATAAGTGTTACTGCTTGCGTCGGAAGTTTCTTCTGGCTATCGCGACTTCAAAGGCTTGGTCGTAATGCTCCATGAAGAAACTCCAGTCGGCCTTTGCTGCCGTACGGAAAGAAGCTCCCCGAGCTTTTGTCCGCTCCACGGGGTTTTCACGCATGTAGGCCGTGGCCCTTGAGGAGATCTTCTGCACTGCTTCATCATAGTTGGAGTCTGTACGCTCGATCACCACAACGCCGCAGTTCTTGAGGGTAGGATTGAAGTTATCGGCAACCCATTGCCCGAAACCTGCCTTATCGTCGGTAATCGTAGGCACTCCGAACGCGACACTCTCCATCGGGGTGTAACCCCAGGGTTCGTAATAAGAAGGAAAAATGGTGAGGTCGAGGGCCGGGAGAAGATCGTAGTAGGCGATATTGAAGATTGCGTCGTTTCCGTCGAGATAACAGGGGGCGTAGATAACCTTGACCTTGTCGAGCTTCCCTTCGCGCTTGAGAGCTTCGATGCGTACGCAAACCTCATCGCTATCCTCATTGTAGAGGCGGTGAGTCAGATAATCAGGAGCGCTGTCATCGTGTCCGTTGAATCCGAGATTCATCAGAAGCGATCCTGAGGGTTCCTTGACCCATGCGGGTACAAATATGAAAGCCACCGCTTTCATGTTTTTGGGAATGTTCTCGCCGATACGCGCCACGCTGTCAAGGAACATATCAAGACCTTTGTTGCGGTATTCGTGTCGTCCGGAAGTGGCTATGAAGAATGTGTTTTCGTCATATTCTGAGGAGTTGGTGATGGCGTTAGCCACTTTGGCGAGCCTTGCGCGACCCTCCTTGCGCAGTTTGTTGTATTTAACGGTCTTGGGCACGAAATTAGGCTCAAAGCCGTTGGGTGTCACCACCTGGGGACGGATCTCAAGCAACTGCTTACATTCACGGGCTGTCACTTCGCTAACGGTAGTGAAGCAGTCTGCGGCGTGTGCAGCGGCTTTTTCCAGTGAGTGCTTGCTCTGCATGTTGAGCTCGGCGGCCATCTGGTCTCCGTTGTAACCTTCGAAGAAATCGTAGAGGGCTTTACCGTTACCGCAGATGCTTCGTCCGATGCTTGTGGCATGGGTTGTGAATACGGTCGCGGTATTAGGCATGTTGAGTTTTGTGTATAGAAGACCCATGCCTGTGGTCCATTCATCGAAGTGTGCGATTACTTTGGCCTCCCTCACCTTCATGTGGGCGGTGATAGCCTTAATCACGATCGCGGCCGCTACAGAGAAAGCGCATGATTCCTCATAATCTCCGTAGGAGTGGAGGGAATCAACGCCGAATTTCTCCCACATTTTTCCGTAAACCTCCGGAAGGTTCTTGACCGTATCTCCGGGATTAACGAGGATCACCTGCGGAGAGCCGGGAATATCCCATCGGCCCGTGCGGATTGTGATACCCCAGGGGAGCTTCACTTTCGTAAGGGCTGATTTAAGGATAGTCTTTTTCTCCTTAAAATAGGGTGAGGGGTTTTCTGCGCTCCATACGTCAGGACCGATAAAGACCAGGCGGTCGTCAAATTGCTCTTTAAGGACGTGGGCTTTAGTGGATAGGACGGCGTAGATGCCGCCGATTTTGTTGCAGACTTCCCAGCTTGTCTCAAAAAGCAGATCGACTTCAGAGGTAAGCCCGGGTTTTACCGGAGTCTCCACAGTCTTTGTTTCGCTCTTATTGGTAGCCATAAAGATAAAATTGTAAATATCTATTTCGGTTGTCCTGTATTGGCCGGAGATCCCGCTGAAGCATCATTGAAATGAAACCTATTCGTCAGAGGATTTAAATCTCAACGCGCCTTGTCATGCTATCCGACTTCCTGATGTCCGGACTAATGCCGGATATGCCGGAAAAAGCAATGTTATTCAGTTAAACCTAAAACTTTATCTATAGAAGTTGTCTAAACTAATTTACAAATGTTAAAATGAAGTTATATTTTCATTCTTTTATTAACCCTTGCGGATCTTTTCGGCTGCTTTTGCCCCTCTCATC
>JAIDPP010000004.1 GCA_029062725.1 Muribaculaceae bacterium
ATTCTCAAAATCGAGGACTTCACGAACAGGACGCCACTTCTGCATATCGTCAAACAGGCTCTTTTCTGCATTCTTGCTGTGTGTGGCTTCGGGAAAGATGATTGGCAGACCTTTTCGCGCGAATATGCCAAAGAACCTTTTGCGAGAGGTGTATGCGCCATAATCGGCGGCGTTTAGGATACGATGCTCAAAGTTGTAGCCATAGCGTTTCACATTCCGCACCCAGCGAAGATAACTCTTGCCCTTATCCATCGAGACAGGCTTGCCGTTTTCGTCCACATCTCCCCATGACATGAATTCCTGTACGTTCTCTATCTGAATGTAATCGGGATTGAGAGTATCTATGTAGCGGAAAAGATGCTCGGCCAATGTCCGGCTGTCGGCATCGCGCGGTTGACCACCTTTGGCTTTGCTGAAATTTGTGCATTCAAGCGAAGCCCACAGTACGGTCAAGGCTCCGGGGTTTTCCTTCCGGCATTTCTGCAGATGGGAGACCAGCGGGGAGAGCTCCAACGTGCGTATATCCTCGGTGAAGTGCATGGCTTCCGGATGATTAGAGGCATGTGAGGCTATGGCGTTGGCATCATGGTTGACACACGCTATCACCTTTGCACACGCCTCTCCATCGAGACGCGCTGTGTTGATACCGGTGGACGTTCCCCCGGCACCGCAGAAGAGATCTATGTATAGGAGGTTTATCATTTCTCTGTGTAGTTAGAATGAAACTTCATCAACGTCTCCCTGACGGCTTCGGCGGCTTGATGGGCTTCTTCTTCGGTGCGGAAGTAGTTGCCAAATTCGTACAATTTGTTTTGATACTCCGTGAAGTGTTCTTTGTTGGAAACAATAGGCGACCCATCGGTAGGTATTAGCCAATATGTTCCACCGTCTTTTGCTCTCCACCGCTTCGGCTTCCTCTCGTTCTGCCATTCATCCCACGCCTTATGTGCGTCAAGCGGATATTTAAGGAATGATTCCTTGGAGGGGTAATAAGGAATGAAGCCAGTGTCAAGGAGGAATATCCTTGGAGGAGTAAGAGTTTGGCCTTCTGAAATTTCAAAAAGCATACATATTTCATCAACTCTCTTTAACATCACATCTCCGTATGAAGCATTGAAGAACGTCTCTCCGATGCTATCTTTGATCAGTTCGCCCAAATCAAGTTCTTTTTCTTCCATAGTTTGTTTTGTGTCATCCATTGTGTCATGGGTTGAAACAATAGGCTCTTTTTCTTCGGTATAGGGTTCAAGCCAATGCTCGGCAAAATCCCTAATTCCCTCCTTAAACTCATAGATTATAAGACCATTGGTAGGTTCTATATGATGGCCTGATATTGTGACTATGCGTCCGTCCGTGATAGAGTCCCATACCGTACCGTCTTTCTCACGACAACTTACCTTTACTTTATCCCCAACCTTGAACTTCGGCTTAGGCTCGACTTGAACAGATGCTTGTACGGTTTGTTCAAGTCTGTGTTCAAGTTCATCTTTTCCAATGTTTGAAATATTGGAAGAGTCTGGAGTATCGGGCAGGCACTTGTCGCCGAAAAGATTTATCAGATAATGAGTACCAACACCATCTGCATACATTTCCTGAATATACTTCCTCTCCACCATCAGCATATCCTCCGGCTCGGTGGATGAGGTGAGGTTGTGGTGGCCGAAGATTTCAGAGAAGGCTTTTTTACACCCTCTACTAAAATCATTATTGGATGGCGTACCAATAAAATTTCTTTTTGATTCCCTTTCTTCTTTTGAAAGCACGCTCCATAAGAGGTCTTGTTGTTCTTTATTCATAGCCTGTTGTTTTTACGGTTCGACCATATTAGAAAAGAAACAACAATCACTATTGAAGGCACCAGATATATCAAAAATTCTTTCATATCAATCACATGATTTTTAGTTTTTCAAATTCTTTCTGCAAAGGCAGCCATTCCCGTGCCACCAGCCACGCCAGACTTCTCCTTGGATCGAAATTATCCAGACCCGTCGTATGGTAGCTGAGCTTGCCTTCCGTCGGCTTCAATCCCTTGTCATGCAGTTCACATAGTCCGTCCCGTCTTCGGAAAGTGCACCAACCGTTATCTTCTCGTTTTGCCTGTATCATCAGTACCGGACCTTTGACTAAACCCATCAAAGAACCAGCCCACCATTCAGTGATAGAAAGCCTGTCGCCATAACCGGCTTCAATCAATCTATCTATATCATCGGGAGTGCCGAGACACTGAGTTCGGCATTGATTCATACATTTCTTACAGGTACACGATGTGATCTTTCTTCCGCTCTTGAGCATTATGTTATTGTACATCGTTCGCTTACTGTTCATATTACATCCACATATTCCTTCTCGAATTCATCTAAGTTGATAGCATAATCATCCGATGCACTTCTAACCACTCTTTTCTCCGGTAGTATTACCAGAGTCTTACCCCCGGTTCGCATCGGAAAATCCATAATGTTCGTTCCATTCAACCATTTCCATCCTTGATTGTGGAGGAATCTTCTCAACCTCATGTCCTCATCCTGAGTTTTAAGGAATACGCGAATCTCTTCTGTTATCTTCTGAATCTTCATAGTATCATTTTTATCTGCCGACATAATCGATCAAACACTTATTAAGGTATTCTTCCAGTGGAATCAATATTTCAGAAACCTCTTCATCGTTAAATTTATAGCATTCTCCTGTCTCCTCATTCTCCCATCTCGCGTCAATAGAGAGGATTTCACCCCATGCTTTGCGAAGACTGTGGTCATCCGGTGTCCATCTATCACCGGGGATGTGATACCACTCCCCGCAACATTGATAGTGAATCTCTATTTCCAACCCATCTTCATTATAGCCTAATGTGTTTGACGCATAGTCTTCTTCTAACCCCACTCCTCTTTCAAAGTAGGACTCACCAATCTCGTGATCAGTATTGGCGATGATATCCTGAAGTGCAGGGATTAAACTTTTCAAATTTGGAGCAGTCTTTGTTAAAGACTGTTTGGTTTCGCTCATGTACGGATTTGGCTTAACTCTCATATCAGATTTGATATGATGCAGAGGGAAAGGATCTTTTAGAGAGCTGTAACATTCTAATTTCATTGTAATCTACTTTTAGTGTTTGTGGAGGTAAAATTAATAAAAATATTTTATTTTCAAATACTTTTATCCTAATATTTTAATTAAAAAGGTAACTCCTCCGGAGGCAACCCGTCATATGAGGGAGTATTTATTGATGATCTGCCATTTCCTTCTGAAGATCCCATATTTTCCAACTCCAAAGGAGAAAGTGGGAAAAACAGCGTATTCTGAGGACGAAATCCACAGATAAATTCTCCAGTACCAATGTTCCTGCCTTTTGCAATATTGACAAGACACCGACCAACAGTTGGAATATTTTCATAAGGAGACGGGAAACTTCGTCCATTTTGAGGACGATAAAGGAGGATAATCATATCTGCAGCTTGCTCTATTTGTCCGGAATCTCGTAACATGGCCATGGTAGGTATGGGATTCCCTCTGTCTCCTCTTGATAACTGCGAGATAGCAATTATCCATATATTCAGTTCCTTTGCAAGATTCTTTAAATCTCTGGCGACCTTGGCCACTTCCTGCTCTCGTGTGAGTACTTTTTTAGGTACACTCACATTTACAAGTTGCAAATAATCCACACACGCACCCTTTATATCGTATTTCTTTTTAAGTTGTCTTATAGATGACATAATCGAATCCAAAGATGCCGTAGAGCGTCCATCAAAAAACAGATTATTCATATCAAAAGCCTCCATACCGGCATCAATCCTGTAAATATCATTCAGTTCAAGACTCCCGTTCAATATCTGCTTTGAATTAATCCCTGATTGCATAGATGCGATTCTTGAGGCAAGTTGTTTAGGGGTCATCTCCATCGAATAAAACGCTATCTTTTCCCCTGTCTTGATTGCATTCAGTATGACAGATGTAGCAAAGGAGGTTTTACCCTGCGAGGTTTCAGCTCCGATGATAATAAGATCGGGACCTGTGAATCCACCATTATTATCTATCCATGGGAAGCCGGTGCGCGACCCTATTATTTTTCCTGGCTCACGATCTTGGTTAATAAGCATCTGTTCCTGAACTTCCCTATAAGCATCTGATAAAGTTATAACATCACAGGTTAGATTTTCAAAAAGAGAATCTATGCCTTCCTTTGCACTATTATGGATCATTTCAAGTGGAAAAGTCTCAATGCCGCTTTCTGATATAAGTTTCATACCTATCTCCCACAATTTACGTCTATAGGACAAATCCCTCAGACGCAATGAAAGGGTTTGAGGATAAAGATCTATGGGAGTTTCGTACAAAATCTTCGTCAACTCAATAGGTTCAACCATTGATCCCATTTTTGCAAGTTCAGCATTAATACTCACTATCGATATTGAGGATCCACTATTATATACAGTCCGTACTGCCCTATATATTTCCTGATGATGGAGATCATAAAAACATTCCTCATCCAGAATAGATTCACAGTCTGCCATTGAGTTATAAGAAGAAATGATTGATGCGATAACCATTTTTTCACATTCCAAATCTTTTATAGGGCCTCTATATTCATTCTCAATTTCTATTTTTTCCATTTTCCAACCATTTTATCACCAGTCGATATAAAGA
>JAIDPP010000040.1 GCA_029062725.1 Muribaculaceae bacterium
AGAGATTAAAGATGTGGAATATACATTGGTAAAGGAATAGAGATGGTGAGGAGGATTGAGACCGGAATAATCGGATTGACCGGAGGAATAGGGGCAGGTAAAAGCATTGTTGCACGGACGTTGCGCCTCAGAGGCTTTGAGGTCTATGACTGCGATATCCGTGCTCGGCGCATAATGGAGGAAGATCCTTTTATCGTATCCTCCCTGAAAGGGAGGTTCGGAGAGGAATGTTATGATGCCTCGGGGGCTCTTGCCAGGCAGTACCTTGCCGCGAAACTTTTCTCTTCCGAAACCCAGCGCAACTGGCTGAACGCATTGATCCATAAGGCTGTCAGAGAAGACATAGTCCGGTGGAAGGAGAAGCGGGAACCGGCGTTTGTGGAGTCAGCTATCTTACACACTTCCGGACTCGACCGGATCTGCCGGGAGATATGGATTGTAGAGGCCGACGAGCATATAAGGTTCCGGCGCGCGATGCAGAGAGGAGGAATCTCCGAAGAAAACCTCCGACTCAGGATGCAGGCCCAGAAAAATGAGTTCGATGCACTCGAATGTCAGGTAATAAAAAGAATAGACAATTCCGGCTTGAGCGCACTCTTATGGCAGCTCGACCGGCTTTTAGAAAATATAGAAAAAAATAATTGACTTATGTTACGCACAATATTGTCAGTGACCGGGCGTCCCGGTCTTTATAAGATTATTTCCCAGGGTAGAGGTATGCTTCTGGTGGAGGAACTCGGCAGTGGGAAGCGTCAGCCGATCCACGCACGCGACAAAGTGGTATCCCTCGGCGACATAGCGATGTACACCGAATCCGGAGATACTCCGCTTGGAGAGATCCTCGACAAGGTATATGCTAAATATGAAGGGAATAAGATCGATGTCAAGACCCTTGTGAAGGAGGATGGTCTTCGTACTGCTTTCGAGGAGATTGTGGAGGACTATGACCGCGACCGCGTATATAACAACGATATCAAGAAACTCTTCACATGGTATAATATCCTTGTAGATAACGGCTTTACCAAATTTTCCGAAGAGGAGGCACCGGAAGAAGAGCAGGTAGCGGAGTGACCGGAGATGGACATTGACAATCTGATCGTCAGATTCGACAGCGATACACTCGGCTACGGCAAGGTCCGTCTTGGAAATCCCTATAAAAGCGGTATCCCGCGAGGAATCACTGTCATCGCCGGCGAAAACGGGAGCGGCAAGACCACTCTCGCCAATATACTTGAGAAGGGACGGTATGCCTATGGCAACCGTCTCTCTTTCTTTCCTTCCGATCTCCGGATCAGGATGATATCTTTTTCGGATATTCACTCTCTCAGCGGGATGGAAGTAACCTATTACCATCAGCGGATGGAGGCTACAATGAACGATTATGTTCCGACAGTGGCTGAAATAATGGAGCGTCGCAAGGCTCCGGAAGGGTGGATTGAAAAATGCGCGGAGATCGGGCTCAAGAATGTGGCCGGAAAGAAAGTGAATTATCTTTCAAGCGGGGAGTTAAGAAAACTCCTTATCGTAAACGCTCTTCTTTCCGAGCCGGATCTTCTTGTGCTCGACAATCCTTACATCGGGCTTGACTCCCCATCGCGCAAGGAACTTGATGCCTCCCTTGAGGCGTTGCGTGATCGGGGAATATCGACAGTCATGCTTTTATGCGATGAAGTGGATGTCCCCCCTTATATCGACAATATCATATATCTTCACGAAGGCG
>JAIDPP010000400.1 GCA_029062725.1 Muribaculaceae bacterium
TGTCCGAACTGGTCATAGCGTGCGCGCTTATCCGTGTCGCTCAAGACATCGTATGCTTCAGCCGCCTCCTTGAATTTCTCTTCAGCAGCCTTTCGCTCATCTTCCGAACTCTGGGCGAACTTGTCAGGATGGTATTTGATGGCCATCTTTCGATAGGCCTTCTTTATTTCATCGGCTGTGGCATTCTTCCCGACGCCAAGCACTTCATAGTAATCTCTTTTCTCTGCCATAGTCTTGATTTTTGCGTTCTTCTCTCTTTTCAGCTTAAGCACCGAACCGGCGCCTCGCCTACATTTTTAGTGGATCATCTTCAGGCAAACCAAGTTATTGGCCGACTACTACCTTAGCGTGACGAAGCACTTTGTCGTTTATAGTGTAGCCCTTCTCTACTGTATCGAGAATCTTACCCTTGAGATTCTCGTCAGGCACGGGAACGGCTGAAATAGCCTCGTGACGGTCAGCATCGAAATCCTTCGCTTCCGGATCCATCTCCTTTACGCCGTTCTGCTCAAGATATTTCTTTAGCTTTTTATAGATAAGCTCCATCCCCTCGCGGATTGACGACGCATCTTCGCTCCCTTCCGTAGCCTTGAGGGCGCGTTCGAAATCATCCACAATCGGAAGAAGCCCTTTAAAGGCGGATTCACCGGCATTCCGGATCAGTTCCGACTTCTCCTTGAGCGTCCGTTTGCGGAAATTATCGAATTCCGCCATCAGGAACAGATATTCTTTCTTCTCCTTGGCTACCTCTTCCTTAAGTTTTGCCACTTCATCCTCAGCCGAAACAGCGCCTTCAGCAACTACCTCATCGGCTGTCTGCTCCTCAGCTGGAGTGGAGTTGACATCATCCACCACAACAGCCTCCGGGGCCTGCTCTTCAATATTGTTGTTCTGATTATCTTCCATAGTCTTTTTATAATTATGACTGCCGCGGTTGAAATACCCTCGACGGTTCTTCTTATTCTTTCCCATAATCATGCAAATTCTTAGCCAAAAACTGTTAATTATTCGCTCTCGGGAAAGTTTTTCATGCGTCTCTTTCCCGTTTAATCTACAGTTTTAACAAATAACTCTCCTCTATGGTTGCATCCTTTTGAAATTCGCCGGCTGCCATCGCTGCCGACTCTCGATCGGGATAGATACCGTAAACGCAGCTGCCGCTTCCGCTCATGGATGCAAAAAGAGCTCCACGGCGGTAATG
>JAIDPP010000401.1 GCA_029062725.1 Muribaculaceae bacterium
ATCTATGAAATTTGAATCGGCCATCTTTTTAATTTTTATAAATCAAGTTACTAATGATAAGCCTTTGTGACCCTTCGGTGATGACTTTCAGGCGCCCTTATCTTTTGCCAGGCACAGCGCCGGGCGTATCATAAAGGGAGAGAGTGGCCTCCAGCTCATTGCGGACCATAAGCTCGAGTTCACGCGGCTGAATCACCTTTACCGATGATCCGAGCCCGAGGATTTCATGGACAAGCTCATAGTTCAGTTTAAGTCTGAAGGTAAAGATGGAATATGCGTCGTGGATCTCCTCCTGCTGCGAAGCGTGGAAGGGGAGGGCGCGGAAGTATTTGGCCTGGGTAGTGTCGGTCATCAGTTTCACTATCCTGACCGGAGCTTTCGAGGATGTTACGCCGATCACGTTGTCGAACAGTGCGGCGTGGGATACGTCGTCGGGCATTGCGAACGTGCTGCTGAGGATCTTCATCTCCTTGACCCGGTCGAGAGCGTAGGTCCGGATGCTTCCCGCGGCTTCCTTGAGTCCGATCATATACCATCTCTGCTTATATCTTTTAACAAAGTAAGGGTGGAAAATGATTTCCTTTTCGTGTCTCGACCTGTTGAAACCGGCGTAAGTGAAGTCTAATTTCTCATTTCTTGATATGGCGTCGAGCACGGTAGGGAGGAATTGGCGGGCCGAGGGAACATCCTCTACGGCCACGCGGGTAGCATCGAGTGCGGCTTCCTTTACGGCATTGTTAATGGCGTATGAGTCGAGGAGATAGTTTGTGAGGAGACGGTCCTGGGGGTCATCGGGGGTGTCGATGTAGTATTCTCCACTGCGGTTGCAGCGGATATCGATACGGAAGTTTTCCTCGATTGCCCTGCGGTAATGGAAGAATGTCCTTTCGGGAATCGGTTTTCCATCTGAAATCGATGAGTTGATCCAGAGGGCGTTGATGCGCTCCCTGGAAAGTTTTTTGTATCTGGTGAGTGTGTCGATAAGCCAGATATACCGGTTGATGATGTCGCGTGCCATAACGGCGACAAAGATAGTGAAAAAGTTTGAAAATATTTAGTAGAATAGGCTCGGAAGGCTATTTTTAAATTCCGCGAAAATCCGCCGGGTCGAGAGCGGCTCTCTATCCGGATCCGTACTCTTTAATTCCAATTGATTTTTGGAACCAGGGGGAACGCCGGGCCCCCGGAACTTGGGGGGTGCCGAGGGCA
>JAIDPP010000402.1 GCA_029062725.1 Muribaculaceae bacterium
GCAAGGAACTCGTCTCAAGAATGACGGCACAGTCAGCAGTTTACGACTCCACTCGAATGTATCATTGGACTGTCCGCGATTATATGATTCGCGACTTCGACGGCAACAAGGAGAAAATCCGGTCCGGAGTCAAGCTCGATACCGTCATCCCTATCGAGCCACGCGACTTTCTTATTTCGGTCAACGACCAGGAGACTCTTACCACTCCTCAGATAACAGAATATGTGGAAAAACAGAAGATGCGTGGAGTAGCCAACATCAAAGGATTCGAGATAGAGAGAGAGAAACGTTATGCCTCCACGGCCGCCGCCTTCATTCTCACACTTATCGGCATGTCACTTTCCTCCAAAAAAAGTAAGGGAGGGATGGGACTTAACATAGGAATCGGACTCGCTCTGAGTTTCAGCTATATTCTCTTCTCCACCGTAACCAGTTCATTTGCGATCAATGGTCTTACTACTCCGTTCATAGCGATGCAAATTCCTAACGTGGTCTATCTTATAATAGGTATCTTGCTTTACAGACGTGCCTCAAAGTTCTGATGCCTCCTTTCCTCTTTAGACCTCAACACATAAAACTCATAAAGAATGAGGGGCAGCACAATATCAATAAGATTTATTTTCTTTTTAGCTGTCGAAAGCCTATCTGAAAAAACTCGCGTCCATAATCCTCCTGTCTTTTGATATCATCGTTGAATACAACGATATCTATATCTATAACAACTTCTCCCCTCTCCCTCGCATCCGGCGTGCGTCCGCAGGAAAACTCGTATTCATTGAGTAGGTCTTTCAAACGGGAAAAAGTCATTTCCGTCGTTCCTTTAACCACACAATTATAGTATAAAGTACCCTTCCCATGACACTCCGGAGTCTCATAGATATCGGAAAACTCCATCTCTGTCAGGATCTCTTTCAGACAAGCAATTCCTTCTTCCACATTTCTCCGGCGGTCGCCGAAATTGCTTCCTAAAGAAAGAATGACCTTATTCATACATTTTACTTATGATGAAGGATAATCTCAGTAATTTCCGGGTAAGCGGCTAAAAGCCGAGAAGGCATTCCGACTTCACCCGACCCTATATTCACATATATGTTCATCGGATATCCCTCCTTGTTGACTTCACTGTAAAGTCCTCCCCATTTAGAATACTTGAAAACCGACGGACTCCATTTCCAATTCCCTACTCGTAACATCATCTGCATGGCGTGCGTATGCCCTGAGAGAGAGAGGTCAATATTAGAGATTTCCTTTACCTCTCTCGTCCAATGTTCCGGATTATGAGTAAGAAGTATCTTATATCTGGAGTCTTTCAAATTATATCCCGACTTTCCGGAAGGAGCGTAAGCGTCAGTAAGACTCCCGTATTCCGGGAAAGGAGGCTCACCCCAGTTTTCCACTCCTATCAGTACGATCTCATCATCTCCCTTTCTCAGGATAACGAAGTCGTTATTAAGCAACTTCCATCCCATCTGCTTCTCCCAATTTGCAAGAAGTTCGTTATTGGCTTTATGCGAAGCCTCATCTTTCCAGTCGATATAATCTCCATAATCATGATTACCTAAAACCGAATACACCCCGTTCTTAGCATGGAGACGTGTCAAGACGTTCAAGAAAGGTTTTAGTTCATCAGTACGTCGATTCACGATATCTCCTGTGAAAACAATAATATCCGGATTAAGGTTATTTATTCTTGTCACCATTTCGGAGATAAACGTAGTGTCCGTTCCCCATGTTCCTACATGCAAGTCGCTAAACTGAACTATCTTATATCCGTTGAAAGCCGCAGGAACCCTTTCCGAGGAAATATTGACCGTGTTGACTTCGATATTTCTTCGAGTCGTAAAGACTCCCCACCACAAAACCACGAATGTCACACAACCTAAAAAGATTCCTACCCCGATTCCGGCGTTTTTCTCGCGGCTGTCATCAGTCCGAAATTCCCTGCGGTGAGTACCGAAGAGACTTTTGAAAATCGCGCCAAGAATGATGCATATCGCAATAACAAACCGAGGTATATACAGCGAGAGGAAAGAATAGAGGAGCCATATACAAGGTAATATGTCAGAACCTTCGTCCCTCACAGGAATTGAGGCCACCGCTATCAGGAGTATATATCCGATGGCCATGATAGCGATATCTGCAATACGCCATTTCTTTCTGTTGCGTCGGCTCGTATATCTGGTTATGGCATACCAAAGGTAGCAATCCACCAAGACAGCCAGAAAGAAAAGCACTATGATAAATATAAATGGAAGGCGCATATTTCTCCTTTATCTTTCACACAATCCCTCCAAGAAGGGTTTTCAATTTATTTTTCAACGGATTGGAATACATCACAAGCATCATCTCGAACATGTAGGAGCGTTCCTCTGTGGTAACGTCGCTAAGATCCACCTTGTTCAGCTGGCGTTCGAAGTATTCTTCAACCTCCTGACGCTGTTCCGGCGAATATTTACTGACGAAACGCTTGCTCTCATGCAGCAAGTCGTAGGCAACGTAATTTATAGGGAATATCTCATAGCTCCGATGAATCGCGTTATCGATAAGAGCGCCGACATATTTTGCCGCCGTATTGGTATCCTTGAAATCGCCGATTTGCTCGAGCTTTGTATTGATGCGAGGTGTCATCTGGAAATGTACCCTTCCCTTGAACTGCAACATTCCTGTCTCCATACTGAATAGATCGTCGCGTTGAGACTTCTTGTAGTTGGGATCCCTGCGCCGAAGCAGAAATTCACGGGCTTTCAGATAGTCATTGGGATCATATTCGTAGGAGATTGATACCGGCATAATGTTGAGG
>JAIDPP010000403.1 GCA_029062725.1 Muribaculaceae bacterium
TTCTTACTCTTGACCGCGACTAGCGCAAGATGAGCCTTGGTCTCAAGGAGCTTAAGAAGGATCCCTGGGAGGATATCGAGACCAAATACGCTATCGGCAGCCGCCACACAGCAAAGGTCCGTAACTTCACCAACTTCGGAGTATTCGTTGAGATCGAAGAGGGCGTTGACGGCCTTATCCACATCTCCGATCTCTCCTGGACCAAGAAGATCAAACACCCCTCTGAGTTCACTCAGGTCGGCAACGACATCGAGGTGCAGGTTCTCGAAATCGACAAGGACAACCGTCGCCTGAGCCTCGGCCACAAGCAGCTCGAGGAGAATCCCTGGGATGTATTCGAGACCATCTTCACAGTAGGCTCCATCCACGAGGGCACGATCACTGAGGTAATGGACAAGGGCGCCGTGATCTCCCTCCCCTACGGAGTTGAGGGCTTCGCCACTCCCAAGCACCTCGTGAAAGAGGATGGCACGCAGGCCAAACTTGACGAGAAGCTCAACTTCAAGGTAATTGAGTTCAACAAAGACAACAAACGCATCATCCTTAGCCACAGCCGCATCTCTGAGGATGCCAACAAGGCTGAGCGTCGCGAGAAGAGCAACAACAGCGGCCGTAAGAGCAACAAGGCTGCCGCCGAGACTGTAGCGACCCCGCAGATCGAGAAGACCACTCTCGGCGACCTCGGCGCGCTTCAGGCTCTCAAGGAGCAGATGCAGAAAGAGGGTAAATAAAATTTACACCTAAAAATAGAGAAAGAAAGTCCGCGGTTTAAACCACGGGCTTTTTTTATGTCTAAATTAAGCGCAACTTTTGTATTGCTGACAATTATTTTGTAATTTTACAGAACGATTCTCTCCGGCAGGAGATTTTAACTGAAAAAGACCCGAAATGTTGAAAGTGATAAGGAAATACATATTGATTTCTCTATTAACAGCAGCCTTGGCGATCCCTTTGGCGGCCGCTTCCAACAAGTGGGAACCGCTCAAGACGGAGAGGACAGACGCCAAGACTGTGGTAAAAGAGACAGAGCTGGAAATCAAAACGGCTTCCTCGACGATAATCGTCACTTCAAACCATAGCGTTCAGATAAAGATCTTCACGATTTTGGGGCGTCTGGTCAGCAGCGAGACTCTTCCGGCGGGCACAAGCCAGCTGTCGCTACCCTCCCACGGCGTCTATCTGGTGAAAATCGGCAACCTGACCTGCAAGGTCGCAATCTGACAACAAACCAAATCAACCATAAAATCCAATATTATGAAACAGCAACCTGCCATTCAGTGGGATTCCCTTCCCTTCGGCTACATCAAGACAGACTATAACGTCCGCTGCACTTATAAAGACGGCAAATGGGGCGAAATCGAGGTAAGCGAAGACGAATATATCCCCTTGCATATCGCCGCCACCTGCCTTCATTATGGTCAGGAGTCGTTCGAGGGACTTAAGGCCTTCCGCGGCAAAGACGGTAAAATCCGCGTGTTCCGGATGGATGAGAACGCCAAACGCTTTATACGCTCTGCCGAGGGTATCATGATGGAGCCTATGCCTGAGGAACTCTTCTGCGAGATGGTCCGCAAGGTTGTGAAGCTCAACGCACGTTTTGTGCCTCCTTACGGCACCGGCGCATCTCTTTACATACGTCCGCTCGAGATCGGAACCTCCGCTCAGGTGGGAGTTAAGCCCTCGAAGGAATATACGGTCATCATGTTTGTCACTCCGGTAGGTCCTTACTTCAAGGAGGGCTTCAAACCATCGAAGGTATGCCTCTCGCGCGAATATGACCGCGTGGCACCCAAAGGGACAGGCTCCTTCAAGATCGGCGGAAACTATGCCGCTTCCCTGAAGGCAGGAGAGAAAGCTCACGAACTCGGATATTCCGTGATGCTTTATCTCGATCCCAAGGAAAAGAAATATCTTGACGAGTGCGGCGCTGCCAATATCTTCGGAATCCGTGGTAATTCCTATATCACCCCTGCCAGCCCGTCGATTCTTCCCTCCATCACCAACAAGAGCGTGCGTCAGCTTGCACGCGATCTCGGAATGGAGGTTGAGGAACGCCAGATTCCTTACCAGGAACTCGAGACCTTCGAAGAGGTCGGCTCGTGTGGTACAGCCGCCGTTATCTCTCCCGTGGCCGAAATCCATGACCTTGACAATGGTAAGAAGTTTATCTTCTCCACAAACAACGAGGCCGGCCCCAAATCAACCATGCTTTTCAACGCCCTCCGCGCCATTCAACTTGGTGAGGCCGAAGACAAGCACGGCTGGGTGGAGATTATCGATGAAGAATAATCAACCCCTTTTATATACTTGTTTCACCGGAGAAGGGCTTAGGCTCCTCTCCGGTTTTTATTAGACCTCACTTTATACCGAAATGACTACAACCGATGCAATTAAGCTAATCGAGAAATACTATCCCTCCGGAGAACTGAGGGATCTTCTTATCATACATTCCGAAAGTGTGTGCAAAAAGGCTATGGAAACTCTTCGGCAAAGCGGCCTGGATGCCGACCAAAGCCTTGTCAGCGCCGGAGCGCTACTTCATGACATAGGGATTTTCCTTTGCCACGCCCCCTCGATATTCTGCCACGGCCAACAACCGTATATATGTCACGGAGTGGAGGGAGGAAAAATACTGCGTAAGGAGGGATATCCCGAACTCGCTCGCTTCTGCGAAAGGCATACCGGAGCCGGACTGACGGCAGAGGATATAATTAATCAGAATCTTCCACTGCCCCATATCGACCTTCTGCCGGAGACTATAGAGGAGAAAGCTGTATGTTACGCCGACAAATTTTATTCTAAATCCGGAAATCCAATGGAAGAAAAAAGTCTGGATAAAGTAATAAAATCCATGGAAAAACACGGGGAAGAATCTCTGAAGAGGTTTCTCGACATGCATGTCCTATTTAAAGGATGAGGATCATCATAACTCTAAAAGCCGTTAATTATAGTAAATAATGCATACTTTTTAAATAATATTCATCATCAAATAATTTAAAAAATTTTACTCTTTTTTTAGAACAATTTCAAAAGTG
>JAIDPP010000404.1 GCA_029062725.1 Muribaculaceae bacterium
CTATATTCTCATCCGTCTCATTCTTCTCGATCTTGTCGAGGATTCCGGAGAGCTGGGTGCCGAGGAACATGGAGATAATCGCCGGAGGAGCTTCGTTAGCTCCGAGACGATGGGCATTTGTGGCGTTGATGATGGAGGCCTTGAGCAGACCGTTGTGGTTATGCACGGCAGCCATCACGTTGGCCACGAAAGCGATGAAGCGCAGATTGTCGGATGCGGTCTTGCCTGGTGCGAAGAGCAGGGAGCCGGTGTCTGTCCCCAGCGACCAGTTGTTGTGCTTTCCGCTACCGTTGATTCCGGCGAAAGGCTTCTCATGTAGAAGCACGCGGAAGTTGTGGCGACGCGCCACCTCCTCCATCACCGACATCAGAAGGAGGTTATGGTCATTTGCAAGGTTACACTCCTCATAGATAGGAGCAAGCTCGAACTGGTTTGGAGCTACCTCATTATGGCGTGTCTTGGCCGGAATACCCAATTTATGGCACTCATATTCAAGCTCAAGCATGAAAGCCTCCACACGTTTGGGTATCGACCCGAAATAGTGATCCTCGAGCTGCTGGTTCTTTGCTGACTCATGCCCCATCAGGGTGCGTCCGGTCATCACAAGGTCCGGACGGGCTGCATAGAGGGCTTCGTCAACAAGAAAATACTCCTGCTCCCAGCCAAGATTACATATTACGTGCTTCACTTCAGGATCGAAATAACGTGCCACGCGGGATGCGGCTTTATCGATGCTATTAAGCGAACGCAAAAGCGGCGTCTTATAGTCGAGACTCTCTCCGGTATAGGAGATGAATACAGTAGGGATACACAGGGTATTGTCGAGGATGAAAGCAGGCGACGAGATATCCCATGCGGAATAACCTCGGGCCTCGAATGTGTTGCGGATACCGCCGTTAGGGAAACTGGAAGCATCAGGCTCCTGCTGAACGAGAAGCTTACCGGAGAATTTCTCTATTACTCCTCCTTTACCGTCGTGCTCAACGAAGGCATCATGCTTCTCGGCGGTGCTACCGGTCAGGGGGTGGAACCAGTGGGTATAGTGGCGTGCGCCGTTTTCGAGCGCCCAGCGTTTCATGCCCGCCGCTACACTGTCGGCGATCTCACGCGAAAGGGGCTCACGGTTGTCTATCGCCTTCACAAGAGCCTCATAGGTATCTTTCGGAAGATACTCGAACATCTTCTGGCGGTTGAAAACCTGCTTGCCGTAGTATTTCTCCACTCTCTCTTCTGGAAGCTCAACTTTCACAGCTTTGCGATTTGTGGCTTCCTCCACACTTTTGAATCTTAATTTTGACATAATCTTTATAATTTAAGCCCGGCTTCGGACATTCATATCTTTAGCATATAATTATTTAAGCCCCAGCTTGTCGGTGATGGAATCGAGGACGTCAAGACCGTCAAGTATCTTGATGGCCTTCACGTCGTTCTTACGGCTAAACTCCCCTATCTCTCCATCGGAGAGGCTGATATTGGAGATCCGCTCCATAGCCTTACGGGTATTTTCCGGAGAGTTGAAACCCGTCAGACGTATATATCCGGCTCCGGCGTTTCCAAACCCTATTCCGGGGGTGGAGCTGACCTGCGCTTCATTGAGCAGTAGCTCGAAAAGTTTCCATGAATCCTCCTCTCCCGGCAACTTAGCCCATACATAGGGGGAGTTTTCCCCTCCGAACACTTCAAATCCGGCTTTCTCCAAAGCTTCGCGGATATAGCGCGCATTCTCTTTATAGATGTCGATATTTCGCTTTACGGCCTCTTTCCCCTCCGGAGTGTAGAGGGCTTCTGCACCACGCTGCACGATATAGGATGCGCCGTTAAACTTGGTTGACTGGCGACGGTTCCATAACTGACGCAGTGGATATTCCTTCCCTTCCCTATCTGTTCCGGTAAGTTTGGAGGGAACGACAGTGTATCCGCAACGCAGACCCGTGAACCCGGCTGTCTTCGAGAAACTCCTTATCTCTATGGCGCACTCCTTGGCCCCGTCAATCTCATATATCGAACGTGGAATATCCGGGTCCGACACGAAAGCCTCGTAAGCAGAATCATATATTATAAGGGCGTGGCTTCGACGGGCGAAATCAACCCATTTCATCAATTCCCCACGGGTGAATACCGTGCCTGTCGGATTGCAGGGTGAGCAAAGGAAGATCACGTCCACTGCATGGATGGGGAGATCAGGTTTGAAACCGTTCTCCGGCTTACATTCCAGATACATGATGCGGCTCCAGCGGCCGTCGGGAAGAAGATCCCCTCCACGTCCATCAATAACACTGGCATCCGCATAGACAGGGTAACCGGGATCGGCTATGGCGATGATGGATTTACGGGAATAGATATCCCCTAAGTTACCCAGGTCGCTCTTGGCGCCATCGCTGATGAAGATATCGTCGGCAGTGATATTGATTCCTCTTTCATAATAATCATTGCGCGCGATAGCCTCGCGGAGGAATAAGTAACCCTGCTCGGGACCGTAACCATGGAAGGTCTCAGAAGAGCCCATGTCATCCACGGCCTTATGCATGGCCTCGATCACGCAGGGTGCGATCGGAAGTGTCACATCGCCGATATCCATACGGATAAGTTCGGCATCAGGATGCGCCTCCCGATATTCCTTTAATTTAGCCGCCACTGTCGAGAATAGATACGACTTGGGGAGCTTTATGAAATTCTCGTTGATGTACATTTTATTCAGCTTTTTTATTTTCCTCCTTTGCCTCTTTCGGCGAGTAAGGATAGAACACGCCGTCGGCTACAAATTCAGCCGAACCGGTCAGGTAAACATGATTATCGCGCTCGTCCCAATGGATCTTCAAGGTCACCCCGGGGAGCGAGACATAAACCTCACGGTCAGTTAGCCCGTTGAGCACACCAGCCACTACTGATGCGCACGCACCTGTGCCGCATGCCATGGTTTCTCCCGAGCCGCGTTCCCATACACGCATCTCGACGTGATGGAGGTCGATTATCTTGATAAACTCTATATTTGCTTTATTGGGGAATATTTCGGCTACCTCCATCTTCGGTCCTTCACCCAGTACAAGACGGTCAAACAGTGCCGGCACAAAAACTATGGCATGGGGATTCCCCATGCCGACAGCCGTGATTTCATATTCTATTCCGTTGATTATCTCCTTCTCGGAGATCTTGGAGAGAGATGACGCGCTTTTTACGGGTATAAGTTCCGGAACGAGTTCGGGAGCGCCCATATCGACCGTTACCTCCTTCACCTCTCCGTCAGATACGTGAAGATGAAGCGTGCGGATGCCGGCGAGGGTTTCGAGGGTTACTTCGGTTTTTTCGGTAAGCCCTTTTTCAAATACAAATTTACCGATACATCTCGAAGCATTTCCACACATCTCTGCCTCACTGCCGTCGGCATTGAACATCCGCATACGAAAATCCGCCCTCTCGGAGGGGAGTATGACGACAAGTCCGTCGCTTCCCACGCCGAAATGGCGGTCGCTGATCTGTCTTGAAAGGAGGGGAAGGTTATCGGGCACCTCTGTCAAGGCGTCGATATAGATGTAATCATTACCCGCTCCATGCATTTTGGTAAACGGGATTTTCTTCACAACAGTGGATTCCATATACTGTAGATTTTCGACGTGCTAACGTCTGATTATGGAACAATTCTTTTTTACCGCTGCAAAGTTAATAATTATTTTCGGTTTTTTACTATTTTTACAAATCTTTTAACTAAGTAACTCGCGAAAATTAATGAACACATAAAACGCAGGGATTTTGGATGCGGTTTGCCTGCGGAATGAAGGAGCATACTGTCGTATGCGACTGAATGACAAAGGTAAAACGAGCCAAAAGACCAAGTTTTATGGTTCAAGATACTCTCCTGCAGTTACAGTCCATTATATCGTTTAATTTTTGTGAGTTACTTATTAGAGCGCGTTCCTTAAGGTAATATCGTTTAGAACAGCCCTACGATAACTTCATCTGAAACCATAACTCCGCTATCGGTCAGAGCCAGATGTCCCGACTCTCTTCCTGCCAACATTCCGGCGCCTTCGTATGGAGCCGCATTAATCAAAATACGTCGCAACTCCTCTTCCCCGAAACGGGACTTGTAATCCTCAAGTCCGATACCCTCCGCCATCCTTAGCCTTGTCATCACGTATTCCTCCCGAAGTTCCTCTTGCGTAAGACGCTCAATGAACACGTTCACTATCTCTTCCGATTTTACCGTTCCTCCCCATGACCTCAGGTATAAAGAGAGATCCGGTGCGTTCCTGCGGCGTGTCCTGTCTCCGTCGTAACTGTGGGCGCCGGGGCCTAACCCGATATAGGGAAGTCCTTTCCAGTAAGCGGAATTATGGCGCGAGCGGAAACCTGGGCGTGAATAATTGGAAATCTCATAGCGTTCATATCCCGCTTCATGCAGCCGCTCGCTGACGAGTCCGAACATGCCGACTGTATCCTCCTCGGCAACCTCCCGGATTTTTCCCGAATCTCGGAGGCGAGTTAGGGCGGTACGCTCCTCATACATCAGCGAATAGGCAGATATATGCTCCGGTTTCATTCCGATAAAACCCTCCAAAGTCGATTCGAGCGTTTCAATAGTCTGACCGGGAAGACCGAACATCAGGTCTAACGATACATTCCCGAAATCACGACGCAAGATACTGTAAGCCTCCATAGCCTCTTCCGCTGAATGGCGACGCCCTATAAACGTCAGTTCCTTGTCAACAAGACTCTGCACTCCCATGCTAACCCTGTTAACACCCGCCTCTCTCCATAAGGCCGACTTTACAGGTGTCACGTCGTCAGGATTGACCTCGATCGTAAATTCCCCGACTTCACACTTCACCATTTCCCTTATACCGGCGATAAACTCCGGAGGAGCAAGTGAGGGTGTACCTCCTCCTATATATAAGGTGCAGGGCCCTCCTCCGGGAAGCTCCGCAGCTTCAAACTCCCTCTTAAGGGCCCGTAGGAAAAGATCCCAGTCGGCAAGACGCTCCCCGATGCTGTAGAAATCGCAATAAAGACACTTCCTCCGGCAGAACGGCACATGGATATATATTCCGAAATTCTCTCTATTAATCATTGAGCCTGTTGTGAATATTTACAATGCAAATTTAACAATTTGACGGGATATTCCATAATTATGTTTCATAACATATAAAATTCAAGCCCTTGTTACAGAAATTTTTTATAATTTTAGAACGTCAAAGTAAAAACTCGTTCCACTCCCCTCATCTCCCTCTCCTTTTTGATTAATACGGCCTTCACCGGCGTCAAGGACGCCCGGAAGGAAGATGCCGCAATGTTAACCCCATAAAATCTTTACCGCATGAAGATTTACAAAACCAACGAAATCAAAAACATCGCCCTGTTAGGATCCGAGGGCTCCGGGAAAACCACACTCGCAGAATCCATGATCTTCGAGTGTGGAG
>JAIDPP010000405.1 GCA_029062725.1 Muribaculaceae bacterium
GATTAGGGAACAGGGCGAAGTCGGTGATGAACTGGTTTTCTGCCGAGAGCTGCAGGTTATATCCGGGCTTGGTCTGGCCGTTATTCATAGCGTCTTCCTTCATACGCATGAACGTGGCATCGGGGTCCGTCTTGGACATGGAGTTGCGCCGGCCGATCTGCTCCAGGCGGTTGTCATATTCCTCAAGTTTGTCGCGGTGTTTTTCCAGCTCCTTTATCCGTTTCTTATGCTCACGGCGGGCTTTCTTCTGTTGCTTGTCGGTCGGCTCCGGTTGGGATGCCATCGTGTCCTTGAGTTCACCGATAAGCGAAGTCAATGTCTCGGGAGTGAACTCAACGGCTTCTGATTCTGCCGTTTTGTCCTGTGCGATGACCTCATCTATCTGCTGCAGCAGCAGGCGTATCTTTTCCTGCAGTTTAGCTCGGTTTTTCTCTACGGTCTTCCGCCATACGAAGGTGTATTTGTTGGCCTTGGATTCTATCTTTGTCCCGTCGATATACTCCACATCAAGAGTGATGAAGCCTCGGTCGGCCAACAGCAATACAACCTGAGTGAAGATATTGTTTATCTCGTTCTTGACGCGATTGCGGAAGCGGTTTATGGTCACGAAGTCAGGACGCTCCTGCGCCGCCAACCATATATAGTGGATGTCTCGCCTTACCGCCTTCTCAATCTTACGGCATGAGTATATGTTGTTCATATAGGCGTACAGGATGATCTTGAGCATCATCTTCGGATGGTAAGGGCAGCGTCCCCGCTCGCGATACAGTTTTCGGAACTCCTTAAGGTCAAGGCCCTCGACTATGGCATCAACAACGCGCACAGGGTCATTTTCCGCTATATCTTCGTTCGGATTTAACAGAAAAAACAGCCTGTCGTTGTTACTGTAAGATTTTGTATGTAACTTTGTGGACATTTAACTATTTATATGCCACGAAGTTACTAAAACTTTTTGACATGACAAAGCCCCGGCTTGAGAAAGTCAGGGCTTTGTTTTATGTTTTACAACATATTAAAAAAGAGGCTGCGCAATTTTGACACAGCCTCAAGTGTTTAGGGTAGTTAGTGCTTGAATTCAGGGGATGGCTACCTTGACGGCGCCCTGAGGAGTGGCTATGACGTAGACACCGGGGGTGAGCGATG
>JAIDPP010000406.1 GCA_029062725.1 Muribaculaceae bacterium
GAATACAGTCCAGGCAACCAAGATGGGGCAGGCGTTGTAGACGAGGGGGCCGATCCAGAGCAGAAGGTTTCCGATTGCAGTCGCGCCGAGCCAGAGACCCTGGCAAAGACCTTGAAGATGCTTTGGAGCTACTTTGGAAACGAACGACAGACCAAGCGGAGAGATGAAGAGTTCAGCCACTGTCATGAAGAAGTAATACATGATAAGCACCCAGGGCCCTGACTTGATTACGGGGAGACCTTTGGTGATCATCTCGCGGAACTCAGTGCCTGAAGGATAATTCATCACCAGAGAGTAGATGGTGAGGAAGAGATAGCCTATTCCTGCGATACCCATACCGATCGCGATCTTACGGGGAGTGGAGATCTCCTTCCCTTTTGCAGAAAGGGATGAGAAGATCCACATGATGACCGGTGTGAGCAGAATCACGAAGCAGGGATTGACAGCCTGCCAGATTTCAGGGGCGATTGTGGATGTATCCACGAAGTCGCGCGCGAAGAGCGACATCGATGTTCCGTTCTGATGGAAAGAGAACCAGAAGAAGATAGCGATGCCGAGCACGGCGAATAGGGCATACATTCGGGCTTTGATTTCGCCGGCCATAGCGGTTTTCTCTTCCGGAGTGTATTTGAGGGTCTCCTGTTTTTCCTTCTTTGCGGGATTGGGAAGTCCTTTCTTGGTGGCGATGAATATGCAGAGGGAGATAAGCATCGCGGCTACCGAGGCTATGAATGAGTAGTGTATACCGGTGTTGAACACGTTGAGGTATTCCGAGCAGAAGGCCTGAAGGCCCTGCATGTTCTGGAGGCCGTGGGCGCCGACAGTGGCGGCATGGGCGCTTACGAGCGAATAGAGTTCGTTGATGTTCTCAAGACTCATGCTGTCGGTCACACTCAGCACCTGATGAGCCATAGCGGGGAATGAAGCGTCGTAAGTCATTCCGTTGACGCCGAGCCACCAGCTGCGGAGCATCGGAGCGATGAAAGGCGCTATCAGACCTCCGATATTGATGAATACATAGAAGATCTGGAAGCCGGAATCGCGCTGCGCGGCATAACGGGGATTGTCGTAAAGCTGACCCACGATAGCTGTTAGATTCCCTTTGAAGAGACCGTTCCCGAAGGCGATGAAGAAAAGCGCCACGCAGGTGAGTGTAAGCAGCCAGGAAGTATTTTCGTGAGTAGCCAGAATTGGGAAGGCGAGCACAACATATCCGAGGGTCATGATCACCAGACCCCAGATGATGGTCGTTTTATAGTTCTGGGTCTTGTCGGCGATCAGACCGCCAACAAGGGAGAGCACATAGATGCCGGCATAGAAAAATGAATAGACGAGCGTACTTGTCTCCTCGGAGAGTCCGAATTTCGAACAGAGGAAAAGGACGAGCACCGCGTTCATGATGTAATAACCGAAGCGTTCGCCCATGTTGCTGAGGGCGGCCGGAATCAGTCCTTTGGGTTGATTGTTAAACATAGGTCAAGTATAATAAAGTGAATTAAAATAGCTGGTGGAATCTTGACGGACAACCTTTGGAGGCCGTTGCATAAGGCCACAAGAGGCCGTCTTTTTAATGTATTGGCCCATTATCCCTGCTTGGCTTTATAAGCCAGGGCATAGTTGCGGATTTGCTTCACCATCGAGACCAGTCCGTTGGAGCGGGTGGGAGAGAGGTGTTCTTTAAGTCCGATACGGTCGATGAAATAAAGGTCGGCGTTCAGTATTTCGTCGGGAGTATGATCGGAAAGGACTCTCAGGAGCAGCGCGACAATTCCTTTCACGATAAGGGCGTCGGAATCTGCTTCAAAGAGGAGCCGGCCGTCGGCATCCTCCTTTGCCTCTATCCATACGCGGCTCTGGCATCCCTCGATAAGGTTTTCGGGAGTCTTGAGGCTATCGGGGAAGTCGGGAAGTGTATTGCCCAGATCAATGATGTAGGCGTAACGGTCCATCCAGTCGGTGAGGCCTTCGAATTCCTCGATAATTTCATCTTGGGTCTGATTGATAGTCATATAGTAAATAGTTTAAGGGGGGCGAGGCCCGGGGGAGGAGATGTGCCTGAGCTGCGCCGTTGGCTTAACAGCGTAAAGTTAATAA
>JAIDPP010000407.1 GCA_029062725.1 Muribaculaceae bacterium
TCTACGATGTGAGCAAAGGGGGCGACAACGCGACCATACTCATGGCCGATTCAGCGCGTCTTGCTTTCACCAAGGATTCGCGTTTCCTCTACCTCCATCTCTTCAAGGGGGAGCAGTTCGAGAATCTCCGCGAGCAGCGCGCTCTTGACAGGAATGTTCCTTTCCGCAGGGAGTCGTTTCTGGATAAGGAGGTGCTGATACCCTTCGACGCCAACTTCAACCGTCTTGATGAGGGAGGGATGAGACGTCAGTATGTCGGCAAGAACATCAGCGAGCTTCAGGCCACGATCGATTCGCTCACCTATCGTGTGGATTCTATCGGAGAGGGCTTTTCCACGGATCTCAGAGCCACGGCTTTCCCCGTGATACTCGCCCGCGCGACCAAAGCCGAGGCGCGCCGGAAGGCCGAGGCGGAAAAGGCGCGGGAGGTCTCCGGGGCGAGTGCGGACGGGAAAGATGCAAAGGGGGAGGACGCCCGGGCTGTGGAGCCGTTGGACGTCGATTCCCTCATAAGGGCCTTGTCGCCGGTGGAGCAGGCGGAGATTATAAGGCTGGCCCGCAGCTTCAACGAGACCCGCAAGGGGGAGAACCAGTTTCGCGCCGCAGTGATAAGAGATGAGACCCGAAGTATCCGACGCCACGAGATAGAGCTGATAAAGAAGTTCACACTATCGGTGGCGTGTCTGATATTCTTCTTCATCGGCGCTCCGCTGGGCGCCATTATCCGGAAGGGGGGATTGGGAACGCCGCTCGTGATCTCTGTGCTGCTCTTCCTGGTCTATTATATCATCGACAACACAGGCTATAAGATGGCCCGTGACGGGCATATCAACGTCTGGGTCGGGATGTGGCTCTCGACAGCCATACTGCTGCCGCTGGGCATATACGTTACTATAAAGGCGATGAAGGATTCGGCGGTCTTCAACAAAGATCTCTATATCGGCTTCCTGCGGAAGATATTCGGCATAAAGGAGCGACGCAATGTGCCGTTGAAGGAGGTGATCATAAACGATGTCTCCTACCGGAAGGCAAGGGGGATGGTCGCTGTGGTTTCCGGCGAAGCCACCGTATGGCTGCGGAAGAACAAGCGGCCGTGCGGATATACCGCTTACTGGAACGGAGGGTTCCGTCTCCGGGATATCCTCAGGATCGGGCGGCAGACGGACCAGATTGTGGAGTATCTCTCCGACAGCCGCGACCTTAAGGTGGTCGATAAGCTTAATTCCTATCCTGTGGTGAAACGCCTGTGGATCTACCGTCCCGTGTCGAGAAAATGGCTGCGCAGGACGCTCTGCTGGTTCCTTCCCGCCGGATTCCCCATCTATCTGCTGGGGCTGATATATTTCCGCCGTCTGAGGGAGGATATGAAGGCCATCGTGAAAACCTCGGAAGCGGAGATGGAGCTGATGAAGAACCAACCGGACAAGAAAAAATAAAAAACAGCCGCTCTCCCGAGTGGCCGTTTTTTATTAGCGATATATACGCTAAAACCAAACTTAATGAACAAAAATCTATCTTCTTTCTTTTCAACTTATAAAACCGCGAAAAAAAGAAAAAGTTCCGGGAAAATATACATTTAACATAAGTTAATTTCGGGTTCCGGCGCAAGTCTGTAAAATCCAAAATGATAGATATCCGGCTTGGAAAGATTTAACAAAAATTACTTTTGATAAGTCGTTGAATTTTTGTAAATTTGCGCTATGAGAACAGATAAGGAACTCGCAGGGGTGACGCTCTTGGGCAATCAGGGGACAGAATACAGTTCGGACTATGCGCCTGAATTGCTCGAGACATTCGAGAACAAGCATCCCGATAATGAATATGTAGTGACGTTCAATTGTCCGGAATTCACCACCTTGTGCCCGAAGACGGGACAGCCCGATTTCGGACACATCTACATAAGCTATATCC
>JAIDPP010000408.1 GCA_029062725.1 Muribaculaceae bacterium
AAACGACTATTCTCTACGGCTCGTGGGCGGGGATATGGGTTTAACAGAAATGCCCTTACATCATCGGGTTAGGTGAATTTTACAGAGGAGAGGTCTTTCGACTCAGAGCCCTGTTTCCCGACAACAGAAACCGAATCTCCGGCGGAAGCGGAATCCGGCATTGAGGCATCGCCATGCTTGCCGCCACAAGAGATCAGCAGGAGAATCGGGAGGGCGAGCATATAGGAGTTAAGATATTTCATAAGTTCATATTTACCGCAAATTTAACCAAAAAGAGGGATAAAAGCAAAAGAGGGATTTGGAAAACCGGAATAAATGGATTAAATTTGCATCGCAATTCTGCGGACCGCCGAGGCGGGAGACGGAAGTGGAGAAATTTGGCTGCTTGCAACCACTCAAAAAAATGCTAAAACTGCAAACCGACATCGCTTCCCGAAGCGGTGCGGATTGATAAGGGAATCTGTCGGAATGCCGGCGAAACCTTTAGCGAAGGCATAGAGAGGAGCGGAGACAGCCGTATGGCGATCTCCGCTCCTCTCTCATAACCTCTGTCGGCAGGAATTGCCGCCGAGACATTTGAAAACAATTTAAGAAAAAAGAATATGAATTATCTGTTCACATCAGAATCCGTATCTGAAGGACATCCCGACAAGGTGTCCGACCAGATCAGCGATTCGCTTCTTGACGAATTTCTGGCTCAGGATCCGGCCAGCCACGTTGCTATAGAGACCCTCTGCACCACCGGCCAGGTGGTGGTAGCAGGCGAAGTCACGTCGGATGCCTACGTTGACCTTCCCAAGACCACCCGCCAGGTGATCCTCGACATCGGCTATAACCGCGGCGCCTACCGATTCGACGGCGATGCGTGCGGAATCCTTTCAGCCATCCACGAGCAGTCGCAGGATATCAGCCGTGGTGTTGACCGCAAAGGAGAAGAAGCCGACACCAACGACCTTCAGGGTGCCGGCGACCAGGGGATGATGTTCGGCTACGCTGTGGATGAGACCGAAAACCTCATGCCACTTACCCTTGACCTCTCGCATCTCATCCTCCGGGAACTCGCCGACATCCGTCGCGAGGGGAAGGAGATGACTTACTATAGGAAAGGGAAAAATACGACCTATCTGCGTCCTGATGCCAAACGTCAGGTCACGGTGGAGTATGACGGAGAGAACCGTCCGGTCCGCATCCATACGATCGTAGTTTCCACCCAGCATGACGATTTCGTGGCGCCTCTCGCCGACACTGAAGAGGCGCGCGCTAAGGCCGACGAAGAGATGCTCTCCCAGATCCGCAAGGATGTGGAGGAGGTGCTTCTTCCCCGGGTCAAGGCCAAACTGCCGGAGAAGATCAAGGCTCTCTTCGACAAGGACCTGAAACTGCTTGTGAATCCTACCGGCAAATTCGTGCTTGGCGGCCCACATGCCGACACAGGGCTTACAGGACGCAAGATCATCGTCGATACCTACGGAGGCCGTGGAGCTCACGGAGGGGGTGCTTTCTCAGGCAAGGATCCCTCGAAAGTAGATCGTTCGGCGGCCTACGCCTGCCGCCATATCGCCAAGAATCTTGTGGCGGCCGGAGTGGCCGGAGAGGTGCTGGTGCAGGTGGCCTACGCCATCGGTCAGGCGGCTCCCGTCAGCTTCTATATCAACACCTACGGAACCTCCAAGGTCAATCTCAGCGACGCCGAGATCGCCGAACACGTCGAGAAGCTCTTCGACATGCGTCCGAAGGCGATAGAGGAACGCCTCAAGCTCCGCAACCCTATCTACAGAGAAACCGCCCGCTACGGCCATTGCGGACGCCACAACGAGATGG
>JAIDPP010000409.1 GCA_029062725.1 Muribaculaceae bacterium
GTATTTTTTTGAGTTCGTTGTCGCGGATTTTCTTGCCGATCTTCTCGTTTCGGTCATCGACGATGGCACGCACTCCCTCGCGGTCAAGCTCCTTGGCCACGCGGTAGGCATAGTCGTTAAACTTCTCCGAGATGGGGAGTACGACGGCCTGCTCGGGAATCAGCCAGAGGGGGAGTTTGCCGGCGGTGTGTTCAAGAAGCACGGCCACGAAACGCTCCATGGAGCCGAAGGGGGCACGGTGGATCATCACCGGGCGATGCTTCTGGTTGTCCGATCCGGTATATTCCAGCTCGAAACGCTCGGGGAGGTTGTAGTCGACCTGGATGGTGCCCAGCTGCCAGCGACGGCCGATGGCATCCTTGACCATGAAATCGAGCTTGGGACCGTAGAAGGCAGCCTCACCTTCGACCTGCTTGGCTTTCAGGCCCTTCTCCTCACAGGCCTCGATGATAGCCTTCTCGGCGAGATGCCAGTTCTCGTCAGAACCGATATACTTCTCCTTATTCTTCGGGTCACGCAGAGAGATCTGAGCCTCAAAATTCTTGAAGTCAAGGGCCTTGAAGATGTAGAGAATAATATCCATCACCTTGAGGAACTCATCCTTGATCTGCTCGGGAGCGCAGAAGATATGAGCGTCATCCTGCGTAAATCCGCGCACGCGGGTCAGGCCGTGAAGCTCGCCGCTCTGCTCGTAGCGATAGACCGTGCCGAACTCTGCGAGACGCAGGGGGAGATCACGATACGAGCGGGGGAATGCCTTGTAGATCTCACAGTGGTGAGGACAGTTCATCGGTTTCAGCATATACTCCTCACCCTCCTCGGGCGTCGTGATGGGGCGGAAGGAATCCTTGCCATACTTTGCCCAGTGGCCGGAGGTCACATAGAGCATCTTGTTGCCGATATGCGGGGTGATCACCTGCAGATAGCCATATTCCTTCTGGATCTTGCGGAGGAACTGCTCCAGACGGTCGCGAAGAGCGGCACCCTTCGGGAGCCACAGGGGGAGACCCTGGCCGACGTTCTGCGAGAAGGTGAAGAGCTCCATCTCCTTACCGAGCTTGCGGTGATCACGCTTCTTAGCCTCTTCCAGGAGAGTCAGATACTCATCAAGCATCTTTTTCTTGGGGAAGGTGATGCCATACACG
>JAIDPP010000041.1 GCA_029062725.1 Muribaculaceae bacterium
GGTACATAGTGCTGGCCCACGCTCTGGAGAAGGAGATCCTTTTCCTGACCTCCCCCGACCTTAAGGAATGGACCTTGCAGTCGGCCTTCGGAAAAGGGGAGGGAGCGCAGGACGGCGTCTGGGAATGTCCCGACCTTTTCCCGCTCACTATCGACGGCAAGAAAAAATGGGTGCTGATCGTAAACCTTAACCCCGGTGGAATTTTCGGCGGAAGCGCCACGCAATATTTTATCGGCGATTTCGACGGAAAGAAATTCACCGCCGATACCGATGCTTCCGGAAAGGTTCCCACCAAATGGATGGATTACGGCAAGGATCATTATGCCACTGTCACCTGGAGCGACGCCCCCGACGGACGCCGCACGGCGATCGGCTGGATGAGCAACTGGCAATATGCCGCCGATGTGCCCACCACTCAGTTCCGCAGCGCGAACACCCTTCCGCGTGAACTGTCTCTGTTCCGCGCTCCTGATGGCGAGATATATCTCGCTTCCGTTCCGTCGCCAGAGACAGATGCCCTTATTGACAAGACAATCGTGAAAGGGAAGACCCTCAATGTAGGCAAGAAACCTTCTTCGATCAATATTCCTTCTGCCAACGACGGTATCTGCCGTGTGTCTTTTGATATAGAATCGAGAAAGGATGCAGAGGTATTTATTACTCTGAGCAACTCAAAAGATGAGAAAGTGGTCATCACCTATAAGCCCGAAGACAATACCATATCCTTCGACCGTACAAAGGCCGGCATATCCGACTTCAGCCGTGATTTCCCGGCTGTGACCGTAAGCCCGACATTCACCACCAACGGGCGTACGAGCGTCAATATGTTCATCGACCGCTCCTCTATCGAAATGTTCGCGAAAGATGGCAGGTATGCCATGACAAACCTTGTCTTCCCCAACGAACCCTATTCTCGCCTCTCATTCTCCTCCGATGGAAGCGCGAAGATCTCCAACCTTGATATATATTCTATCAAAGCTGAATAATTAAACTATCATTTCTTTTCTTACGATTTACTATGGCAACTCTCAATAACGTCAGCAGCGGCACCTCAAAAAGCACTCTGATGCAGTTCATACCGGTGATGCTCTGCTTCTTCTCGATGGGTTTCGTGGATCTCGTCGGCTCTGCTACCAATTTCGTGAAGGTTGACCTAAACCTTTCAGGCGCTCAGGCCGGATTCATTCCCTCTCTTGTTTTCTTCTGGTTTCTTATCTTCGCGGTTCCGACCGGAATCCTGATGAATAAGATCGGACGCAAGAAAACTGTGCTCTTCTCTCTTCTCCTCACCCTCGTTTCCCTGATTATCCCCATCTTCCATGCCGGATATTATACGATGCTGGTGGCTTTCTCACTGCTTGGAATCGGAAACGCAGTGATGCAGACCTCTCTCAATCCTCTCGTATCGGGTCTCATCAATCCGGCCCGCCTGGCCTCTACGCTTACCTTCGGTCAGTTCGTGAAGGCTCTGGCATCGCTGCTGGCTCCCTATTTGATGGCTTGGGGCGCCGCCGCGCTTATTCCGACCCTCGGACTCGGATGGAGAATACTCTTCCCGATTTTCGGCGCCGTATGTCTCCTCTCCATTGCCGCTCTGGGCGCCACTCCTATCGAGGAGGAACGTCCCGACAAGGTGGTAGGCGTCAAGGAGTGTATCGTGCTGCTTCGCGTGCCTTTCGTTCTGCTCTGCTTCCTTGGAATCATGTGTCATGTGGGAATCGATGTCGGCACCAACACTTTCGCTCCCCAGATCCTCAGCGAACGTTTCGGCCTGAGCGTCGAAGAGGCCGTGATCGGAACCCAGATTTATTTCTACTTCCGCACCGGCGGCTGTCTGCTCGGTTCATTTATCCTTGCCAAGATGTCGGCTAAGTCGTTCTTCGCTTTCAGCGTTTTCTGTATGCTGGTAGGTATGATCGGCCTTTTCGTGGCCACTTCGCAGGGTCTGGTGCTCGCCGCTATCGCCTGCATCGGTTTCGGAAACTCGAATATATTCTCCGTAGTGTTCGCACAGGCTCTCAACCGGCAGCCAAACGAGAAAAACGAGGTGTCGGGACTTATGATCATGGGTCTCTTCGGCGGAACCGTCTTCCCTCTCTGCATGGGCTATGCCCAGGATGCCGTAGGTGTCGCAGGAGCGGTGGCCGTGATGACTTTAGGTGTGATCTATCTCGCTTTCTATACTCTTAAAATCAAAAACGCAAAATAATTTCCTCCATGAAAAATAATATGAAAGTAGTAGGAATGGGTGAGGCGCTCTGGGATGTCCTCCCCGAAGGTAAGAAAATCGGTGGCGCGCCGGCCAACTTCGCATACCATGTTTCACAGTTCGGTCTCGACAGCCGTGCATGCAGCGCGATCGGCGATGATCCTCTCGGCCATGAGCTTAAGGAGAATTTTGACCGTCAGAACGTGAACTATATCCTTCAGACCGTTCCTTATCCCACCGGCACAGTGCAGGTGGAACTCGATCCCACGGGCGTGCCTGTCTATGATATCAAGGAAAATGTGGCATGGGATAACATCGCCTTGACTCCCGAACTCGAGGAACTGGCAAAGGAGACTTCCGCCGTATGCTTCGGCTCGCTGGCACAGCGCAATGTCGTGACACGCGAGACTATAAATAAGTTTCTCGATGCAATACCCGAGGAGAACGACCCTCTGATCGTCTTTGATGTAAACCTACGTCAGGGATTCTATACAAAGGAGATCCTCTGCAATTCGATGGAACGTTGCAATATCCTTAAGATCAACGATGAGGAGCTGGTCACTGTAAGCCGCATGTTCGGATATCCCGGCATCGACCTTCAGGATAAATGCTGGATTCTCTTAGGAAAATACAACCTGAAGATGCTTATCCTCACCTGCGGTGTCAACGGCAGCTATGTCTTCACACCGGGGAACGTCAGCTTCCTGCCGACTCCAAAGGTCGAGGTAGCCGATACTGTGGGCGCCGGAGATTCCTTCACCGCCGCATTCATAGCCTCAATCCTTCAGGGAAAGAGCGTTAAGGAGGCCCATGATAAAGCGGTTCGCACCTCCGCCTACGTCTGCACGCAGCAGGGTGCGATGCCTGTGCTTCCTCCCGAGATCACTGGTGCATAAACTACATCACATTAAAAATAAAAAGCCCTTCGGGGCTCCATAAGAAATTCCTTTGATTGAACGAGGGTCAGGAACAATTCCCGACCCTCGTTTTTTACAGGCTTTTCAGATTCTTCAATCTTTCATTTGGAAAATACATCTTTATTTTTTAATTTTGCCTGATAGTAC
>JAIDPP010000410.1 GCA_029062725.1 Muribaculaceae bacterium
GTCTCGAAGAACTCCCATTCACAACCGAAAGGAAATATATGGCTACTGTGGTAAGTTCTTCCACAGGCAAGAAAATCCTTTATGTCAAGGGAGCGCCAGAAATTATATTCGGAATGTGCAAAAACACCTCTGGAGTAACTAAGCCTGAAATTGATGCACAGCTGCTTGAATATCAGAATATGGCTATGCGTACCCTCGGCTTCGCTTATCAGGAGATTCAAGAGGGTGACCTGACATTCAAAGATGGGAAAGTTGCTCCCGACAACTTGACTTTCCTCGGGATCGTCGCTATTTCCGATCCCGTACGTGCGGATGTACCGGATGCAGTGAAGGAGGTTATGGATGCAGGGATTCAGGTCAAAATCGTTACGGGAGACACCCCGGGCACAGCAAAAGAGATCGGACGCCAGGTCGGCCTTTGGAACGACAGTACCGACGGAGAGGAAAATATCATTACGGGAACTGAGTTTGCGGCTCTTTCTGATGATGAGCTTCGCCGCAGAGTCGGTAAAATCAAGATCATCGCTCGCGCTCGCCCGTTGGATAAAAAGAGACTTGTGGAGTCTCTTCAGGCCAACAACGAGGTGGTTGCAGTCACAGGCGACGGTACTAATGACGCTCCCGCTCTAAAGGCAGCCCATGTAGGACTGTCGATGGGCGACGGCACCTCCGTGGCTAAAGAGGCCTCGGATATAACAATCGTCGATAACTCCTTCTCCTCTATCGGAAGGGCTGTAATGTGGGGGCGTTCACTCTTCCAAAATATCCAGAGGTTTATTCTTTTCCAGATGACTGTAAACGTAGCCGCCTGCTTCATCGTGCTTGCCGGAGCGTTCATGGGCACGGAATCTCCTCTTACCGTAACGCAGATGCTATGGGTTAATCTTATCATGGATACTTTCGCGGCCATGGCCTTAGCTTCGCTTCCTCCTTCCGAAGGCGTAATGAAAGATAAGCCACGTTCGCGTGAAGCATTTATCATCAATCGTCCGATGTGGAGGTCAATTGTAGGGGTCGGAGGGATCTTCTTCCTGCTTCTGCTTGCAATCCTCTATATCTTCGAGCATTATACTGTCAATTCCATCACGGAGATATTCTCTTTCACTCCGCAGACCGGAACAGAATCACTCTCTGCTATTGAGCTTTCGATGTTCTTTACTATCTTCGTGTTCCTACAGTTCTGGAATATGTTCAATGCACGTGCTTTCGAGACCGGACGGTCAGCTTTCCATTTCAAGAATTGCGGTGGCTTTGTGCTTATTGCCCTTGTTATTCTCCTCGGTCAGATCTTTATCGTCTCTATCGGTGGCGAATTTTTCAATGTAACCCCCTTGAGCATTATAGATTGGGTGGTTATAATCGGAGCTACTTCCATTGTGCTGTGGATCGGAGAAATAGTCCGATTGTTCAAGAAGTAATTTTTTCAAAAATAAATATTTGTAGAAAGAGACGATTAAATGATCGTCTCTTTTTTTCTTAAAAACTCTTAAAGCCTTAGGAAAAGGATAAAAGATTTACTATTTTTGTAAGTTATGAACTTAGACAGCAGAAAATATCCTCTCCTACATCTTCCTCCCGTAAAATTGCGTGTAAAGGAAATCGACGGCACTCCTAAGGTGTTTGACAATCTACGAATGAAATTTGTGGCTTTGACACCGGAGGAATATGTAAGACAGCATTTCATAGGATGGCTTAGGGATTCTTTAAATTATCCCCCCTCTTTAATGGCGAATGAAATCGGAATAGAAGTCAATGACATGAAAAAACGATGCGACACAGTCGTGTTTGAACCTGACGGTACGCCCCTGATGATTGTGGAGTACAAAGCCCCTGAAGTTGCAGTGACACAGAGTGTCTTCGACCAGATTGTCAGATACAATATGACTCTTAAAGCAAAGTATCTTGTCGTATCCAATGGATTGAACCATTACTGCTGCGTGATGGACTATAAGCGCAACACTTATTTTTTTATCCCGGCTATCCCTGATTATAGGGAAATTAAGAAATGCTTTAGTGAGAACTGACGCTCAATAGAAAGAAAATGACTGACGAACTTAAATATAATTATCTTGACTTCCTGAACCCTCAGCAACGGGAGGCGGTGACCTATAAGGATGGTCCGGCTCTAGTTATCGCAGGAGCCGGGTCCGGGAAGACCCGGGTTCTGACTTATAAGATTGTCGATCTCCTTTCATCCGGATATGAACCCTACCGGATTCTCGCATTGACGTTTACCAATAAGGCGGCGAGGGAAATGAAGGAACGAATCACGTCCCTAACCGGTCCGCGCGTATCTTCAAAACTGTGGATGGGGACCTTCCATTCGATTTTCCTTCGTATCCTCCGCAATCACGCCTCTCTTATCGGATTTAAGGACGGCTTTACGATTTATGACACAACGGATTCAAGGTCGCTGGTGAAAATGATTGTAAAAGAGCTTAGCCTTGACGATAAGCTGTATAAACCGGCAGCCGTTGCCGCTGCGATATCAAACGCGAAAAATGCTATGATAGCGCCCGAGCAGTATCTGCTCGACCGAGACCTTTATGAAGCTGACAGAAGAGCTAAAAGACCTTTGACGGGTAAAATTTATGAGATTTACACCCAAAGGTGTAAGACGGCAAATGCCATGGATTTCGATGATATCCTTTATTATATGAACCTTCTCCTTAGGGATAATCCGGATATCAGACGCCACTATCAGGAATTCTTCAGGTTTATACTGGTGGATGAATATCAGGATACCAACTTTGCCCAACATCTGGTTGTGAACCAATTGGCGGGTGATGAACAGCATTTATGCGTGGTGGGTGATGACGCACAAAGCATCTATTCTTTCCGAGGTGCTAATATAGGCAATATAATTAATCTTGAGAAGCGCTATCCGGGTCTTCGTGTGTTCAAACTGGAACGGAACTACCGCTCCACACAGAATATCGTAAACGCGGCCGGCTCCCTGATAGCAAAGAATACTCGTCAGCTGAAGAAAAATGTGTTTAGCGAGAATGAACCCGGTGAAAAGCTTGAGATTATACGCACATATAGTGACATGGAAGAAGCTTATATGGTGGCTAATCGACTAACACAATCGAAAATGACCCATCACGACAGTTATAATGAGTTCGCTGTCTTATACCGAACAAATGCCCAGAGCCGTGTCCTTGAAGAGGCGCTGAGAAAACGCAACATCCCCTATCGGATTTACGGTGGGTTGTCGTTCTATCAACGAAAGGAAATCAAGGATGTCATAGCTTATTTCCGGATCACTGTCAATCCCGATGACGATGAAGCATTAAGGAGGATCATAAACTACCCGGCAAGAGGGATAGGAGAAACTACATTGAGAAAGATACAGGCCACTGCTTCACGGAACACAATCTCGCTCTGGTCTGTAATTTCTAATTTGCAAGATTATGATACCGGACTTAACAACGCGGCAAAAAAGAAACTCGAGGCTTTCGCTGAGCTTCTACGCCTATTTATCGAGGATAATAAAACAGCGAATGCCTACGAAGTAGGACAGCTTATTTATAACCGCACAGGGATTCTTACAGCACTTGCGCACGATAATACACCGGAAAGCATAAGCAAGCAGGAAAACCTCTCCGAGCTTCTCGCCGGTCTGAAGGATTTTGTGGATACCCGCATGGAGGAAGGAAATGAGGATGTTTCAATGCGCGCGTTCCTTTCTGAAGTCATGCTCGCAACGGATCAGGATGAAAAGGAGACGTCCGACGAAGCTAAAGTTACCCTTATGACTGTCCACGCGGCTAAAGGCCTTGAATTTAAACATGTGTTCATTGTTGGTGTGGAAGAGGAGCTTTTCCCCGCAGCTATGAGTATGGATTTTCTTGCACAGGTGGAGGAGGAACGACGCCTCCTTTATGTGGCCATTACTCGGGCTAAGGAAACCTGCACCATGACTTATGCAGGATCACGATTCAGAAATGGCCAGACCGTGATGACCAAGCCTTCTCGATTTCTTTCCGAAATTGATCCGGCTTTCTTAAAGTTGGTATCCTCTGTTAATGTCGATGATGGTGATGGGTTTGTCAATCCGGTAGAAAATTACCGAAAGAATTCCTCTTTCTTATCAGGCGCCCCTCGGAATACATTCTATGGAGACTCAAATTCCAAACCTTACTACCAAAACCACAACAGACCTTTTGCTCAGACAAAAAGAAAGGTATCAGATATATCCGGTGCGGGCTCTTCTATCAAGGCACAGCATTCTGCCTCCGAACTGACAATTGGCACAAAGATAGAGCATCCCAAACTCGGAATCGGGAAAATCACAGCCATCGGGAATGTTTCCGGTGAAGAGAGCATTACCGTGGATTTTGGAAATATTGGAGTTAAAAAGCTTCTCTTGAGATTCGCGAAGTTCAATATCTTAAATGATAAATAAAAGTTGTGAAGGTGTTTAACATTATTTATTTTATACAATTTCAT
>JAIDPP010000411.1 GCA_029062725.1 Muribaculaceae bacterium
CCTCTCACATAAGGCTTATCGGACGCTCATATAAGTAATTTTAATTTATTTTAACTTTATTTAATCTTTTTTAATTCCGTTTTTCTCTTTTCCGATATCTACCGCTTCCTCAGTTCATCACCTGAAGATATGGAGGCTTAAATCCGGGGCTTACTTATTCGGCTCCCTGACGGTCAGCAGCGGTGATGGCGTTTGGTTCAACGCTCAGAAGAAGGATCAGACGCTCTCCTTCAGAATCATCGATGAGACGCATCGCCATGTAATTGTCGATATAGTCACCGCTTACCTCAAATAGATCGGAGGTATAAGCGTTGGCGCCGAGGTCAATCCCCATCTTCTCGAAATCCTCAAGAAGCGACAAGCTGAAATCTCTTTGATCGAGACTCTCGGAATAGGGAAAAAGGAAAAAGAATCCGTAATCACTGATCGAATCGTTTTCCAGACGGACGAGGGCCGATACATCGGGAGTCATTCCATTATATTCGATATTGTATCCGTCAGCGGAGTCTAACCATAGACAGTTCTCCTCGCGGACGGGGGTCATGTTCATAACAGTCTCCGAAAGATCTATTGTTCCGGCGCTGCTGTTCACAGCCTCGATGGTGCCGTATGCTTTTGTAAGGAGGTCATGCCCCGATACCTGGATCGCTTCAGCTTCCTTGCCGCTGTTTTCCCGACTGCATCCTGCGCTGGGAATCATGGAGATTATATCAGCCGCTGTCATCTCCGAAAGGGAAACGGAGCCGGTGGCGTTCATAGTTAAAGCTCCTCCGAGGAGAGCGAGCGAGAGAAGGGCTGATTTTACAGTTGAAGCGTTCATAGTATGTCAAAATAAAGATTGGTTTTCACTTTTATATTAACATAACCACACTGTAAACCGCTTTGTTTAGCACCGAAATGTTAAAACCGGAATTTTACAACTATTTTCCGCATCTCTCTCCTAACTATAGGGGATATGAGGAACCGCCCCGGAGAATAATTCCTGAAGCGGTTCCCATTCCTTCCAAAGCTAACACCTGATAAATCGGCGTTGGAGTGATATTTTTTAATTATCAATTCAAAGCATCACCTTCTTTGCCACGGCGGTTCCGTCGGCAAATTCGACGCATACCACGAATACACCGCTACCTGTGACATTAACCGGAATGTCGTTGGCGTTCCACTGACGCCATACCAATTCGCCTGCCACGGTATATACTTCGGCACATCTGACCTCGCTATCTCCTGCGATACGGATGAAACCATCCTGCAATACAATCGATCCTCCGTTACCGGCACCTTGAATCTCCTCTACTCCGGAGACTTCGATCTTACCCTCTGTAAGTCCCTGAAAATAGAGCGAAACCGGTATATCACCCTGCTTACCCTGGAATCTTGCAGACGGAACGCGTATCATCACCTTGTGTTCGCCCGCTTTATAAGCGCCCAGAGAGATAATACGGTTGTCAATAACATCACCGGGACACCAGTTGCTGAACGACTGCCATTCCTTATCGCTCATTGCTGTTTTTCCATAGATAAGGTTTCCCTGAGTGTTATACTTCCGGAACGGCTCGCAGCTATCGCGGCCCGGACGGTATGTCAGGGCAAGTTCTCCATCCACATATACGAAATGCCAGCGACGGCTATATTCCTCCCCACCTGTGTTCGCTCCGTGGTTGCTGGTAATAAGCACAAGCTGAGCATCCTCCACATCGGTGGGGACATTGAAGGTATAGGTCTTGGTGGTCTTTCCCAGCGTGTCAGTTGCTTCTTTATGGTAATTGTTGAGATTGGCGCCGATATATTCCGGCTTCTTAATTACGATCGGAACAAGCACGTTGCCTGTCGTGGGCGCGGCAGGAGAATCGGTCACTAACTCCAGATTCCCCGCGAATACATCGTTGCGATCAGCGCATCCCGCGATCTTCTTGTTGGCATCATAAGGGATTCCGAATACCTCGAGCTCAAGCCAGAAATCATGGACGTCACGCAGTTCGCGGTCGCGGAGAAGAGTGCTGAGATAGCTGATGTCGTATGTGTAGGGGACACTTGAAGGCTGCTTGTTCTTATTCATAAAGGGTGTGATGAAACGACCTATCTCGATACGTTGCGTTTCCGACGGATTGTATTTCTCCGCTCCCTTCTTGGTGAGGGCGATGTTAATGTTGCCGATACGGTCATAGTTGTCGCAAAGAGCATCGATAACCACGTCAAGACGAAGCGTCTCCCCTATCTTGTCGAGTTGTTCGTCGCTGAGGCGTGTGGAATAGAGAGAGCAGGAATGACGGAGTATTCCATCCTGCAAGAGACTATCAGGGTTGTCCGCCATACGGTAACCATCATAAAACACCGCACCGTCATATATTCTGATGTGTGTCTCATCGGCTGCGGTTCCCTCGGCTTTGATATGGCTTCCGGTCATTGCGAGTAGAACGGCAAATAAAAGTAAGATTCTTTTCATGATTGTAATTTTATGGCCCGGATTTATCGTTAGGATCCCTACTAAACCCTTCAGCCGTTATTAATGTCACAAATTTAATAAAATAACATTGATTATGCAATTTTATTATATTCCGTAATCTACTGTCCGGATACGACATCGCGATTCAAACGGGTTATAGACCGAATATTGGGATTCATTCCCCTATATGACAAAAGGAACCGCCCGGGGGCGGTTCCTTAGTCTATATAATATTCGGTCGGTTTATTTGAATCTGCGGTTGCCCTGAAGCACCGGCTTGCCGTCATTGTCGGCGCGGTTCTTCTCGATTTTACGGCGCATGATGCTGTAGGCGACGGGAGCCGCACAGTAGAGCGAGCAGAATGTACCTACTATCACACCGAAGATCATCGCGAATGTGAACGAACGGATTGTGTCGCCGCCAAGGAAGAAGATGCAGAGAAGCACGAGCAATGTCGAGAACGATGTCATTACTGTACGGCTCAGTGTCTGGTTAAGCGACTTGTTGAAGGTCTTGTATCGATCTTCCTTAGGATATACCTTCATCATCTCGCGGATACGGTCGAACACAACCACGGTATCATTGATCTGATAACCGATGATGGTCAGCACAGCGGCGATAAACGACTGATCGATCTCCATAGAGAAGGGAAGGAAGCCCCAGCATACGGAGTAGAAGCCGATGATCAGGAAGGCGGTGAGCATAACAGCACAAAGCGCTCCCACTGAAAATGCGATGTTGCGGAAACGAAGAAGGATATAGAGGAACATGCAGACAAGTGCGATGCTCACAGCCCAGATGGCATCACGCTTCATGTCGTCGGCCACTGACGGTCCCACCTTCTGGATCGAAATGATACCGTGTGCCTCATCAGCCACGGCGAAGGCGTTCTCATCCATTGTCTTGCCATTGACTGTAAGCTCGTTCTTGAGTCCCTTATAGAGCAGATCGGCAATCTCATTCTCTACATTTTCGCTCTCGTCTGCGATCTTGTAGTTGGTGGAGATACGAAGTTTGGAGGGATTGTCAATGTTGATGACCGATACCGAAACCGTCTTGTCGTTAGCCTCGTTCTGGAGGAGCTGAGTCAGATTGTCCTGTACAGCCTGACGATCAACATCCTTCTCGAACTGCACCACATAGTTACGACCGCCGGAGAAGTCGATACCCTGATTCATGCCGCGGATAGCAAGCGATGCGATTCCGATTACGATGAGGAATACCCATACGCTGGCAGCTCCCTTCCACTGGCCGAGGAAGTTGATCTTCGGATTGGTGAGGAAGTTGCGGCTAAGGGCTGTCGCGAAGTTCATATTGGCACAGCGGCCGTTCTTGGTGATAAGGTCAAATGCAATTCGGGTCAGGAAAACTGCTGTGAAGAATGAGCAGACAAGACCGATGATAAGGGTAGTCGCAAAACCCTTGATCGGGCCTGAACCGAAGATCAGCAGGATCACACCGGTGATAACCGAAGTAAGGTTGGAGTCGAAGATCGCGGAGAACGCGTTGCTGTAACCCTCGGAGATCGCCTGACGCAGTTTCTTGCCATTCTTAAGCTCCTCTTTGGTACGCTCGAAGATAAGAACATTGGCATCCACAGCCATACCGAGAGCGAGCACGATACCGGCGATACCGGAAAGCGTGAGCACCGCCTGAAGCGACGCAAGGATACCGAGAGTGAAGTAGAGGTTGAGGATAAGTCCGACGTTAGCTACCAGACCGGGAATCCAGCCGTAGTAAGCCACCATCAGGATCATAAGCAGCGCGATGGCCACGATAAAGGATATGAATCCCATCTGGATGGCCTCGGCGCCGAGGCTCGGACCGATTACGTTGTTGCTGACCACATCCACCTTAGCCGACATCTTACCCGACTTGAGAACGTTGGCGAGGTCGTTGGCCTCCTCGGGAGTGAAGCCGCCGGTGATCTGTGAGCTACCGCCCGTGATTTCGTTGTTTACGTTAGGGAAGGAATATACGTTATCGTCAAGCACGATGGCGATCGAGCGGCCGATGTTGTTGCGGGTGATGGTGGCCCATTCCTGCGCGCCACGGTCGCTCATCTTCATGTTGACCATGTTTCCCTGCATGTTGTCATATTCGGAAGAAGCCGAAGTGACGGCATCGCCTTCAAGCACTGCGTCGCCCTTGAGCGCTACAAGTTGCCAATAGCTTACGGTCTTGTCCTGGCCATTATCCTTTTTGAGCACGTTCCCCTTGGCGTCGGTCATGGGATATTCCACAGGCTTCACGGTCCAGAGGAGAGTGAGGTCGCTGGGGAGCATCTGCTTTGCCATCGGAGAGGCGAAGATAGAATCCACAAGCGCGCGCTGGCCTGCCTGAACCATACCAAGCACGGGACTGCCCTGACGACCGCCGCCGAGAAGGGCGAGAACATTGACATGGTTCACGGTGTCCTGAGCCGCGTAAGCCTCCGCAAAGCGGTTGAGCTCATTTGCTATCTCGTTGTAGTTATAGACTTCGAAGAACTCGAGGTTGGCGCTTGATTTCAGAAGCTCGGTGACGCGCTCGGGTTCCTTGACGCCCGGCAGTTCAAGAAGGATCTGGCCGTTCTTGTCCTGAAGTTTCTGGATATTGGGAGCTACAACACCAAACTGGTCAATACGTGTGCGGAAGATATTGAAAGCCGCGTCAACCTGACTGTTGATCTGCTGCTCGAGAGCCGCAACTACCTCCTGATTGGTAGCACCGCTCTTGAGATTGCCGAGAAATTCTCCCTCGCGCACGAAAAGGCCTGACATGACCCCGGGCTGAATCTGAGCGGCAAACTTGTTGATGAAATCCTTGTCGCTGCCTTTGGCGCCGCTTTCCTGGGCCTTGGCGATGGCGGCGTTGATCTGCTTGAGCTGGGCCTCGCCTGAAGCATACTGGCGGAGGATGTCGGGAACCGAGATCTCAAGAACCACGTTCATACCGCCTTTAAGGTCAAGACCAAGTCCGACCTCCATCTTGCGCACCTGATTGTAGGTGTAGCCTAAATAGACTTTCTCTTTGTCGATCGAGTCGTTGAATTGCTTCAGACTCTGTTTGTAAACATCATTGGTCTCATCCGTGGTCTTTGCGATGGCAGCCGCATATTCCCTGGCTTTCTTTTCGTAATGGCTGGTCACGAAAGAGAAGGAGATATAAAAGCCGCATATCAAAACCAAGAGGATGGCAATGGTGCTGATAAACCCTTTGTTTTGCATGTTTGTTGTTATTTGTTGTTGTTTAAATTATTTTCAGCTTGCAAATATACGCCTTTTTTTTGAGGTTTTTAGTATTATTTCTTACAAATTTCTATTTTTTAATCCCGTTTCTCAATATTTTTCCTTATTTTTGAAATCCCGTTTGGTCGGGAATGCGCTTTTTTAAACGTTTTTCCTCTATTTTTCATTTATTTCCGCAGATGATTCTTTTCAAGAAAATATCCCTCTATCTCCTCCCTCTGACTATTGCGGCGGCCCTTCTCTGGATTATGGGCGCCTGCGCAAATATCGGCAACCCCTCCGGAGGTCCGCGAGACGAGGATCCCCCCATATTCGTCTCGGCCGATCCCGCTCCGGGGTCGCTCAACGTCCACAAGACCCGCATGACCCTTACTTTCAATGAAATCGTCAATGTCAAGGACGCGTTCTCTAAGGTTGTGGTTTCGCCGGTTGGCAAGAGTGTGCCGAAGGTGATGTCGCTGGGAAAGAGGGTTACGGTTACGTTCGATTCTCTGGATGCAAATACTACCTATACTCTTGATTTCGCCGACGCTATCGAGGATAACAACGAAGCCAACAAGCTTCAGGGATTCTCATATACATTCTCTACAGGTCCGGAGCTGGATTCTCTCCGCATTTCCGGAATGGTACTCGATGCGCGCACGCTGGAGCCGCAGCAGGAAATGCTTGTGGGAGTGACGCGCAATGAGGCCGATTCCGCGTTTACTAAGCTCCAGCTCCTGCGCGTGGCTAAGACCGACGACCGCGGACGCTTCACCATCCGCGGACTTAAGGAGGGATCATACCGTGTCTATGCTCTCGGAGATAAGGATAATGACTATATGTATGCCAATCCGGAAGAGGATATAGCTTTCTATGATTTCGTCGTTTCCCCTACCGCCGAGCGAGTGGGGGCAGTCGATACCATCCGCAACAGCAAGACCGGGGAAATCGACAGTATTGTGGATCGTATGCGTACACGTTTCCTTCCGAACGACATCCTGCTACGCAGCTTTAATTCGCTGAAGCGCTCTCAATACCTCGACAAGTATGAGCGCACGGATTCCAACCGGTTCTTTTTCAAGTTCAATACCCTCTCGGATACATTGCCGGTGCTTGATGTGCTCGGTTATCCCGGAATTATGAGCGAGGCTGTCCTGGAGCGTAACGCACGTAATGACTCCCTGGTTTATTGGCTACCTCCTCGCATCGTGGGAGTGGATTCGCTGAGAGTTGAAGCCCGTTACTTCCGTACGGATTCCACCTCCTCCCTATCTATGCACACCGATACCCTCAACCTCTTTATGAATCGAAAGACCACCGCCAAGGCATCTGCTCTGAAGAAAAAGAAGGAGGAGAAAAAGGATCCGCGACAAGCCATGCTGGATTCCCTGAAGGCCCTTACTCTGGATATCACACCCCTCACCTCCTCCACACATGAAGTCTATCAGCCCGTCAGAATACAGTTTGCCACTCCCCTCGAACGCCTCCGGACTGACCGCTTTCATCTCGAGACAATGGTCGATACCGTCTGGCGCCCGGTCGGAAACCAACCTGTGCTTACACAGGTTGACTCACTTTCACCGCGCGATTTCAAGATTGAATATGACTGGAAATTAGGGGAGAAATACCGCCTTAGGGCCGATACGCTGGCCGCTGTTGGTATCTACGGCACGGTTTCGGCGCCTTTCACCCATGAATTCACTGTTAAGAAGAAGGATGAGTACTGCTCTTTGAAACTGAATCTCTCCGGACTGGACCCGCAGATTCCGGCTTTCGTAGAGCTGCTCAACGGAAGCGACGCCATAGTACGCACGGAACGGGTGGTGAATAATTCCGTTTGGTTCCGCTGGCTCACTCCCGGGAAGTATTATGCGCGCGTGATCGAGGATTACAATGGCAACGGCCTTTTCGATACAGGTGATTATGACCTTCTCCTCCAGCCTGATCTCGCATATTATTATCCGAAGGCCTTCAATGTCAAGAAGAACTGGGACAAGGAGGAGTCCTGGAATGTGTTTGAGACGGCCATCGACCTCCAGAAGCCGAATGCGATAAAGAAGAACAAGCCTGCCGCAGATAAGCGTAACAGCAACCGTAAAAACAGCGAAGAGGAGGATGAGGAGGATGATTACTTCGATCCCATGGCAAATCCCTTCGACCCCAATTCCAATCGGCGACGCAACAATAATGCAGGGTTTGGGTATTGACAGATATAATCCCGCTCCGTTCGCCCTCTGCTGCATCGGCATCAGCTTCGATTCAAAGACAAGAAGGATAAAAGAGTTTTTGATTGGATAAATG
>JAIDPP010000412.1 GCA_029062725.1 Muribaculaceae bacterium
GTAATTAAACAGGAAAACGTAGTAGAAACATAATATGGTTTATAGATTCAAATTGGTCAGCGATGAAGTGAATAACTTCTCCCGCGAAATTGAAATTGATTCGGAGAACACATTCCTGCAGTTCAGAAACGCTATTCTTGACAGTGTTGATTTCACAAAGGATGAACTTGATTCTTTTTTCCTTTGTGATGACGAATGGAACAAGCAGGAGGAGATCACACTTGAGGATATGGGTGACTCGTCAAGCGATACAGATTTATGGCTTATGGAAGACACAGTGCTCAGCGAGCTTATTGAGGAGGAGGGTCAGCGTCTCATTTTCGAGTTCGATTATCTCACCCAACGTGGCTTCTTCATGGAGCTTAAGGAAATTATTCCGAGCCGCCATCTGACGGATCCTTTGTGCACTATGAAGCGGGGCAAGGGTCCCAAGCAGTTTATTGATGTCGAGGCATTCGAGAAGAAGATCGACCTCGCTGCTCAGAAGAAGGCCGAGGAACTTGAGGATATAGAGATTTTTCCAGCCGATGAATTCAACGACGAGGAGCTGTCGGAAGGTTTCGATATTATGGATATGAACTGATTATCCCCTATGGTGAAATAAAGCGGACCGCATAGGTTTTACCTGTGTGGCCCGCTTACTGTATTTAACTTAAAATACCGGTACACTCCCTCTTAACCGGTCTTAGTAGCTGTATTAGAAATCGTCATCGCCACCGAAAATGGAATCCCAAAGGGATTTCTTGCGCTCGGGACGCATGTGGACCTGAAGAGAGTCATCCTCTTTACTGAAGAAAAGAATATGGCCTTGGAAGACGAATGCGACATAACGGTCAAATTCAATCACTGCGTGGAGACCACGGATTAGGAAACGTCGGAATGGATTGAACTCCTCCAAATCTTCCACTATTATTTCATCGTCATCGACGATCTTCATATTGTGAAATTCGCTAAGAAGGTCAATGAAATATTCAAGCTGCAGCTCCTCACGGTGCTTGTGAGGTTTACCGTAGGTCTTATATATTTCTTTTATGACTTCGTCCGTAATCATTTCCTAAATGTTGTGAGATATTCCAAAATCCTGACAATAGCTGTTGAATATCCTGATTGAATAAGTGTTATGATAACTGTAAACCCGTAGGAATGTTTTATAAAAGAGGGGAGAAAACATAGTGTAAGGAGAGTGTTTTCCAAGGGATGTTCCGAGTTCTGCTTACGAATTATCAGTAATATGTAATCGAGCCGTAAACTTCCAATATAATAACATTGACAAAAGCAACAAGTTTGATAGATGTTCAAAAAAGAAAAAATAATGAGCCCCCGGAAGGAGGGCTCATACTATTATTTTAAAGATTGAATTGATGTTTTTAGGAAAACAACCTTCTGTCTTATCCGAGGAAGCTCAAAAGGACACCGGCCGCAACCGCTGAACCTATCACACCGGCCACATTCGGGCCCATGGCATGCATGAGCAGGTAGTTGGTGGGATCGTATTCAAGACCGAGGTTATTGGAGATGCGTGCCGCCATAGGGACAGCTGAGACTCCGGCATTACCGATAAGAGGGTTGATCCTTTTATTCTTCTTAAGGAAGAGATTGAATATCTTCACCGAAAGGACTCCTGCGCAAGAAGCGATGATGAAGGCAAGGAAGCCGAGACCGAAAATCTTGAGGGTATCCAAAGTGAGGAACTTATCAGCCTGTGTCGAGGCTCCTACAGTTAGACCGAGAAGAATTGTCACGATGTCCGTCATCGCGTTGGAGGCGGTCTTTGCAAGACGGGTTGTCACGCCGCTCTCGCGAAGGAGGTTACCGAAGAAGAGCATACCCAGCAGAGGAATACCGGAGGGGACTACGAAACATGTCAGTATGAGACCCACGATGGGGAAGATAATCTTCTCATTCTGCGAAACCACTCGTGCAGGTTTCATCTTGATAAGGCGTTCCTCTTTAGTGGTGAAGAGACGCATGATCGGAGGCTGGATAAGCGGGATTAGGGCCATATAAGAATAAGCTGATACAGCCACGGCTCCCAAGAGAGCCGGATTAAGCTTCGAGGTTGTGAAGATGGCTGTCGGACCGTCGGCTCCTCCGATAATAGCCACGCATCCTGCCGATAGCGGATCGAAGCCACACAGGAGGGCAAGCATATAGGCACCGAAAATTCCAAACTGTGCGCAAGCTCCAATGATCATTAGTTTAGGATTGGCAAGAAGTGCCGAGAAATCGGTCATGGCGCCGATACCTAAAAAGATCAGAGGAGGATACCATCCTTTTTCTACTCCGTTATAAAGGATATTCAGCACTGATCCCGGTTCGTAGATGCCGATTTCCATTCCGGGCTGGAAGGGAATGTTGCCGATCAGCATACCGAATCCGATCGGAACCAGGAGCAGAGGTTCGAAATTCTTTTTGATCGCGAGCCAGACAAAGAAACATCCGACGGCAAGCATCACGATGTTGGTCCACTCGCAATTATAGAATCCGGTGAATTGCCAGAACGACTCGATAGTCTGTTTCAGGAACTCACCGAATGAGTAACTGCATATCAGATTTAGAAACATGGTAAGATAATTCTAAGGGAAGTTCGTTTTAGGGTAGGAAAACAATTGATTATCCTCTTTTGCCAGTGACTGTCAAAAACAATTGTAATGAAGACAGAGAAAGTGTCGGCAAAAAGAAATAAGATATACGCAATTAAAATTAGGATATAAATTATTCGATAATCATAATGTCGGTACCTTCAAGAATAGCGTCTCCCACATTTACGAGAATCTGTTTCACTGTTCCTGATTTGATGGTTTTGACATCGTTCTCCATCTTCATGGCTTCAAGCACACATACGGTGTCGCCTGATTTGACGGTATCTCCAACCTTTACGGAGATAGCCATGATGGTTCCGGGTAGCGGACTCTTGACTGCATCGGGCGAACCGGCCACCACCGGTTTCGGAGAGGGAGTACTTGTAGTGACGGCTCCGGAGATACCCTGTGTCTTGCCGCTCTGGGAGAGCGCCGGTTTCTGAGGAGCGGCTTTGTCAAGTTCCACTTTATAAGGAACGCCATTGACCTCCACCTTGACTTCATTGTCGGAAATATCCCCGACGGCCACGGTGAATTTCATACCATTGATTTTATACTTGTATTCTTTCATTTTCTGAAAAAGTTGTTATGCGCTTAATTACTGACGCGCTGAATTTGATAAAGGTCTTCTGACCGATGCCACGGCAGCTCCGCGGTCGGGATTCTGACGGATATTGTAGATTTTGGAATTCCAGGGCGAATAAGCC
>JAIDPP010000413.1 GCA_029062725.1 Muribaculaceae bacterium
CATGATCAATCTTGAAAGAGTCTTTGATAATCAATTGACTCTCTTTTGATTATTTTCATCGAACTCACGTTAATATATTATCTAATCTTTTTTATACCATTATAACGCCTCTCATCCTTGTAGGGTTTAGACTTTCAGATTCTTTAACTAAATCCGCTTCCCGATAATATGACAGCTTCCGTAATCCTTGCAGACTACGGAAGCTGTCATATTATTTTTCAATCTTATTATTGATTTCTGCCGTGGCAGTTCTTATATTTCTTACCAGAGCCGCAAGGGCAGGGATCGTTGCGTCCCACCTTCGGCTCCGCCTTTACAGGCTGCTTGGGCGCGGCGGAAGAACGACCGGCGTTCTTAGCGGCCTCACGCTGGGCGGATTCACCGGGATAGGTGTCGCGCGTAGTGCTGTAATTGGCATACGGATTGGGAGTTCCTGCGGTGCTGTAACCCGACTGGACCTGACCCCGAGGCTGCGCGCTCCTGCGGGCGTTCTGTTCGGCCTGAGCCTTCTCGAAAGCCTCGCGTTTGGCCTGCTGCTGCTCTTCCTCCATACGACGGCGCTCCTCCTCCATACGTTTGTTTTCCTCATAATCAGGAACGGCGAGCTTACCACGCATCAGAGTCGAGACAGATTTCATATTCATCTCCTGCACCATCTTCTTCCAAAGCTCAAAAGCCTCGATCTTATAGATCACCAGCGGATCCTTCTGCTCGTAAGAGGCATTCTGAACCGATTTGCGAAGCTCATCCATCTCACGGAGCTGTTCCTGCCAGCAGGAATCGATCGAAGAAAGAAGAACAGCCTTCTCCCATGCCTTGGTCAGAGGCTTGCACCCGTTCTCATAACACTCCCTGATGTCGGCGCGGATATTGAACATCCTGCGGCCATCGGTCATCGGCACCCCGATCGGACCGGTGGCGTTACGCTCCTCCACAAACTCCTTTACGTAAGGAGCGGCGCCTTCGGCCATCTTCTCCCTGCGGCGCCCGAGCTGAGCCATAGCAGCCTCCGCAAGACGCTCGGTGATCTGAGCGGAGTCGAGCTTCGGATACTCCTCGGCCGTGAAGGGGAGCTCAATTGCAAGAACCCTGTTTACCTCGTTGGTGAAATCGGTATAATCCTCGTATGTACCGTTTGCAAGAGTCGTACATACCTCATATATCATATTGGCGATGTCGGCGCCGATGCGCTCACCCTTGAGGGCATTCTGACGACGGCCATAGACGCCCTTACGCTGCGCGTTCATTATATCATCATATTCCACGAGGCGCTTGCGGATACCGAAGTTGTTCTCCTCCACACGCTTCTGGGCATTCTCGATGGATTTGGTGACCATGCTGTTCTCAAGCATCTCCCCCTCCTTGAAACCCATACGGTCGAGCATCTTCACCACACGGTCGTTGGCGAAGAGACGCATCACCGTGTCCTCGAACGATACGAAGAATACGGAGCTTCCCGGGTCACCCTGACGGCCGGCGCGGCCTCGGAGCTGACGGTCAACGCGACGCGATTCATGACGCTCGGTACCGATAATGGCGAGACCTCCGGCCTCCTTTACCTCGGCAGGAAGCTTGATGTCTGTTCCTCGACCGGCCATATTGGTAGCGATAGTCACTGTCCCCTTCTTACCGGCCTGCGCCACGATATCGGCCTCCTTCTGGTGCAGCTTGGCGTTGAGCACCTGATGATCGATCTTCCGCAGCTTCAGCATCTTCGACAGAAGCTCCGAAATCTCCACGGAAGTGGTGCCGACAAGCACCGGACGCCCGGCGTTGACCATATCCTCCACCTCCTGAATGACAGCAGCGTATTTCTCCTTCTTGGTACGATATACGCGGTCATTCATATCATCGCGGATTACGGGACGGTTGGTCGGAATCTCTATTACGTCAAGCTTATAAATGTCGTAGAACTCTCCGGCTTCCGTCATCGCCGTACCGGTCATACCGGCCAGTTTGCGATACATTCGGAAATAGTTCTGAAGCGTGATGGTTGCGTAGGTCTGGGTGGCAGCCTCAACCTTCACCCCTTCCTTTGCCTCGATGGCCTGATGGAGTCCGTCGGAATAGCGGCGTCCCTCCATGATACGGCCAGTCTGCTCATCGACGATCTTGATCTTGTTATCATCGATGACATATTCTATATCCTTATCGAAGAGGGTATAGGCTTTCAGAAGCTGGTTCACAGTGTGGACGCGTTCCGCCTTCACAGCATAGTTCTGGAGGAGCTGATCTTTCTTCTCCTGCTTCTGCTCGGGTGTTAGATCCTCGGTCTCTACTGCGGAAAGCTGCGATGCGATGTCGGGAAGGATGAAGAAATCGGGATCCTGATTGTAACCGGTCAGCACCTCGATACCCTTGTCGGTAAGTTCGATGGAGTGGTTTTTCTCATCGATTACGAAGAAAAGGGGCTCGACAGCCTTGGGCATCTCACGGTTGTTGTCCTGCATATACTTTGCCTCGACTTTCAGCATAAGCTGCTTGATACCGTCTTCACTGAGGTAGCGTATCAGCGGATTATGCTTCGGCAACGCCTTATATACTCGGAAAAGCGCCAGACCTCCCTCTTCATAGTCGCCTTTGCCGATCTTCTCCTTGGCCTCAAGAAGAAGGCTCTGGGCAAGTTTACGCTGGGCATTGACGAGCTTCTCGACATTTGGCTTGAATTCGTTGAACATCTGATCGTCTCCTTTAGGCACCGGCCCGGAGATGATCAGAGGGGTTCGCGCATCGTCGATTAGCACTGAATCGACCTCATCGACAATAGCGTAGTAGTGTTCGTCGCGCTGCACGAGATCCTCCGTCTGAGTGGCCATGTTGTCGCGAAGGTAGTCGAAACCGAACTCGTTGTTAGTTCCGAAAGTGATATCGGAACGGTAGGCTTTCCGGCGTTCGGGGGAGTTGGGTTCGGTCTTGTCGATGCAGTCAACGGTCAAACCGTGGAACTGATACAAGGGACCCATCCATTCGGAATCTCGCTTGGCGAGGTAGTCGTTGACTGTCACCACATGCACTCCCTCTCCGGTCAGGGCATTGAGGAAGACCGGAAGTGTGGCCACAAGAGTCTTACCCTCACCGGTAGCCATCTCGGCGATACTGTTGGTCACCTTTCCCTTGTTCATAATTCCGTGAAGCACCATTCCTCCGATGAGCTGCACGTCATAATGGCACATATCCCATTTCATGAGATTGCCGCCTGCTACCCACTCGGTCTTGTAGATTGCCTTGTCGCCATCGATGGTCACGAAATCCTTACCTGCGGCGGCAAGCTCACGGTCGGAATCGGTGGCGGTGACTTCTATGGTTTCGTTATCCTTGAAACGTCGTGCCGTCTCCTTGATTACGGCGAATACTTCAGGAAGCGCGGCGTCAAGGTTCCGGGCGTATTCATCGAACATCTCCTCCTTGAGCTCGTCGATTCTCTTCCAGAGCGGCTCGCGCTTGTCATAATCGAGAGTCTCTATCTCTTTACGGATTTCAGCCATCTGATCCTTATACTCCTGCGCCTTTCCGCGGATGTTGTTACGGATGGTATCGATTCGGCCGCGTAGTTCATCATGGCTTATCTCCTTTATCTGCTCGGAGATGGGGTTGATTTCATTGTTCAGACGATCCCAGAGAGGACGCACGGCGCGCTCTGACTGATCGCCGAAGATTTTTTTGAAAAGTTTGGATATCATTTTGTGTATTGTTTTCTTTTTTTGACGGGAGGAGAGTCCTTGTTCACTGTTAAGAGTCTTGGCTTCTACTTCTTGAGAAGCAGGGGCTTGGACACAGCGCCATTGGGACTCCGTATTCTCAGGATTCCCGCCACTGTCGGCGCCAGAGCCGTAGCATCAACCGTGGTAGAGATTGTCTGCGCCTCAGTTCCGGGTGCCAGTATGAATGCCGGGGCGAGGATGGGAGTTTCCCTGACCGGCTTGGTGATTGAAGGATAATCCAGGTCATCCACGACCGTCCATCCCGGATTGAAGGTGACAAAGAGATCGCCTCCGCTTTTAGGATCGATCGAGAGGCGCAGACGCTCCTCTTCGGGAGTGCCGGGGGAGAGTATGTCAGAAAGGGTGTAAGCGTCAGCCACGCCGCTCATCTTTGCTAAAAAGGAGCGTGCGTCGGAAACGACTTCCACCAGATCAAGTCTCTTTTCTTCAATTGCCTTACGGTCGAAATAGATGTGGCCGTCCCTGAAGGCATCGACATAGCTTGCGTTGCCGTGACGTGCCGACAGATATGAGTTGAGAAGGGATTTTGCCCGCTTAATCGAGAACTCCCCTCCGGGGATACGGTATTTACGCTCATCGATCACCGCGTCATCATAATATCCGGTGGAGCTTACCCACACCATTGCGTTCCCGGCGCCGACATAACGGTCGATAGCGTCGAATAGACGTCCCAATTCCCTATCGAGACGAAGATAGGAATCTGTCAGCTCGGCGCGGTAATCGCCATCCTTTACATATTTATACGGCGCAAGCGTGTAGCCGAGATTCAGCATGTCGATGGTCGTGCCTACACTTCCCATCTGCAGACCCTTCAGACATTCGATAGCAACATCGGTCACCTCACGGTTTCCCAATGGCGATTCCGAGAAACGGATATATACATTCTTGTCGCTCTTGGAGAAAGTATGACGGAATGGTGCGGAAGTCTTATGCCTGGGGAGACCGGGCATCCTTTCGGGCGCTACCGATGGTTTCCACTGCATAGTGTCGATACGCGCCGACAAGGAGGAGGAATAATTGCGTGAGGATATCTGCGCCGGCATGGGCTTATACCATGTTGTGGTGGCCCAGTTGCCGTTGGTATTGTTGATCCATAAAGCACCGCTCCCCGCATGACCGGCCATTATCATTGACTGCTGCGGATCTCCCGACAGCGCGTAGATCTGGCCGAGGCCGGCTCCGTCTATGGCCAGCTCATCGGAAATGGTTGAGAGACGCAGCTTCTCGGGCGAGTAGGAATCGTTGGTGAAATTACCCAGCGTCTTGGAATCGGCAAGAGCGGGAGTTAACTTCTTCCCTTCATTATCATAGACCAATGCTGACGGGACACCCGTATGCGACGGATATGCCCCGGTATAGAGCATCGCGGTCGCGCTCGCGGCATCAAGATCGGCTACCTTGAAATCCACATCGCGCATATAGACCCCCTCCTTCATCAGTTTCCGGAATCCACGCTCGCCGAAATAGTTCTGGAGGTATTCGATATAGTCGGTCCGCATCTGATCGACTACAATGCCGACCACAAGCCTGGGGCGTCCTGTCACGGTCTGTGCAAGAACGTTGAGGGTCACGAGCCCGCAAAGTACTGATGTAACCAACTTTTTCATCTCTTTCTTTTTCTTGTTCCGGGGCGGGAAGAGGGCGTGCCGCTCCTCCGGTTTCCCTTTTTATTAAACGAAAAACTTCCCGTTTTATTGGAGCCGTAATACTCGCCTGCTGTCAGGAGAAATGTTACGGAAAGGAGCAGGGTCAGACCCATAAGGGGGAAGAAGGCCGGATTTGCACTCTGACGCTGGAAATACCACACCAACAGGAGACATCCGATAACCACCGTGTTGTATATGCTGATATATTTGCTCAACCATTTCATCTTCCTGCTCCATATCGAGAAAGCCAACAGAAGCTGGAAAGGATTAAGCCATAGTATCAGAACATTGGAATCCGTGGCTTCATGTTCGGAAAAGAATACAAGGAAAGCAATAAGACACCCGGCGAGACCGATTACTCCGAACCATAGGCTGTATATCCAGCGAAAAAGAATCCGGCGTGTCGCCATGACGGCGCAAGCGATAAGGACGAGCGTGAAAAGATACCAGCTGACAGCCGTCGGCCCTATCCACCACGGTGTGGCAGGAAGGGTCGCGTCGCCTGTACCCGCGTTCAGTACCCTGCTTTCCTTTATCAGTGGCCTGCCATCTGCAAAATGCGCATCGGTCGCTTTTTCAGCCATCTCCACAGGCACAAACATCTCCTCCCTACCCCCTATAGGCACATCAATACCGGAGCCGAGGGCAAGGTCGATACCGAACTGATACCAGGGATAGCCCGAATGATAAGCCCGCATCGTGCGGCGGAAGGTGCCGTATTTGATGTTGTCGGGATATATTACTTTCTTTCCGGCTACGGAATCTATACGGTCAACTATCCGCGTGGCACAGTTGTCGCGCACATAGTTATAGCGGTAGGTCCGGTTTTCCGGCAGCCCCTCCTCCCGCAACATCTCTATCAGTTGCCTCGCTTCATCGGGGGTAAGGTTGAGATCCTGTTCAAGCACTCTCCTGCCTTTTGACTGATATTCGGGCAGAAACCATGCGAAAGGATAGCCGGCCAGCATATAGTCGGTCTCTCCCTTTACAAACCGATAGATGAAGTTGGGCTGGTTGAAGTCAAATACACCGTAGTTCCAGACCGAATCCACCCTGACCCCATCCATAACCCCGCGGACGCGGAGAGCCTCATGGCCGCAGAGTTCATATACCTCCTGACCGGGCCAGCATGTGATCAGACTTACAACAACGGAATCCCGCTTCTCAGGTGTTCCGTATGAGGAGGCACCGAAAAGCAGGATTATTAAAATACTGACGAGGTATTTTATGACTCGTTTTTCCAATTTATCAATATTCGCAGTTCTTGGGATAACGCGGGAAGGGAATGACATCACGGATGTTCTGCATTCCGGTCACGAAGAGCACCAGACCTTCAAAACCCAGACCGAAGCCGCTGTGAGGCACGGTACCGAATTTACGGGTATCGAGATACCAGTCCATACCGTCAAGTCCCTGCTCTTCGATGCGCTTCGTGAGTTTTTCGTAGCTTTCCTCTCGCTCGCTGCCCCCTATGATCTCGCCGATCTTCGGGAAGAGCACATCCATAGCGCGCACGGTCTTGCCGTCGTCGTTGAGCTTCATATAAAAGGCCTTGATCTCCTTTGGATAGTCGGTCAGGATGACAGGACGCTTGAAGTGTTCCTCCACGAGATAACGCTCATGCTCCGATGCGAGGTCAACGCCCCAATATACGGGGAATTCAAATTTCTTTCCGCTTTCCTCAAGAATCTTTATACCCTCACTGTAGGGCAGACGGACAAAATCGTTCTCGACCACGAACCTTAGTCTTTCCACAAGATCCTTATCGAAATGCTCCTGAAGGAAAAGGATGTCATCCTTACAGTTCTCGAGAGCATAGTTGATACAGTATTTGATGAATTCCTCGGCAATATCCATATTTTCGTGAATATCGGCGAACGCCACCTCGGGCTCTATCATCCAGAACTCCGATAGATGACGCGGAGTATTGGAGTTCTCGGCTCGGAATGTCGGGCCGAAAGTATATATGGCGCCGAGCGAGGTAGCGCCAAGCTCTCCCTCGAGCTGTCCCGAAACGGTCAGAGCGGCCTGTTTGCCGAAGAAGTCGGCACTGTAGTCGATGGCTCCATCCTCCGTAGTCGGCAGTTCATCGAGAGGAAGGGTCGTCACCTGGAACATCGCGCCTGCCCCTTCGCAGTCGGATGCCGTGATAAGAGGTGTATGGAAATAATAGAATCCCTTCTCGGTGAAATATTTATGGATGGCATAGGCCAGCGCGGCACGAACGCGGAACACTGCACCGAATGTGTTTGTACGAGGACGAAGATGGGCTATCTCGCGGAGAAATTCCAGAGAATGACCTTTCTTCTGAAGAGGATATTCCTCGGGATTGGCTGTGCCATAGATCTCGAGCGTGGCGGCCTGCACCTCCACTGTCTGACCCTTTCCCTGAGATTCAACGAGCTCTCCCTGAACATGTATGCTGGAGCCGGTGGTGATCGGTTTCAGTTCCTCGTCGCTGAATTTGGAAAGGTCAAAAACGATCTGAAGGTTGTTGATCGTCGAGCCGTCGTTGAGCGCAACAAACTGCACGTACTTGTTACCGCGGCGTGATCTTACCCATCCTTTCACATCGACTTCCTTGCCGATATAGGGAGCCGGATCTTTCAAGAGATCGGCGAT
>JAIDPP010000414.1 GCA_029062725.1 Muribaculaceae bacterium
CTGTGCAGAACGAACACCACCGCGAGCTTACTGACGCCAGCTGGTGGGAGCGACTTGCAACGGTTTCGCTCATCGTATGTCTTGCCGGTATAGGTTTCTTCCCCAACTGGCTTAACGAGACTATCCGCGTAAGTTTTGAGCCGATTATCACAGCGTTGAACTCAGTATTCTAAAACGACAATTCAGAATTATAAACGACAATAACAATGGATTATTCACAATTTGGGGCAATGTTGCCCGAGCTCATAATTCTGGGTCTGTTCCTGGTTGTCTTCTGTGCTGACACGTTCAGTGCGGAAGGCCCTAAGAAATGGCTTACACCATTCACGACCGTTCTATTCGGACTATGTACGATAGCCATCTGGCTTATTCCTGCATCCGGAGAGACCATCTTTGGCGGGATGTATGTCGATGACACAGCCTGCAAGGCAATGAAAGCGATCCTTAATATTGGTGTGTTCATAGTATTCCTTCAGTCGGCCGCCTGGACTGAGAGTGATGAGGTAGCGATCCGCAAGGGAGAGTTCTACGAACTGATACTTGTGACCCTCTTCGGAATGTACCTAATGATTTCTGCCCGTCACTTCCTCATCTTCGTCATCGGTCTTGAGTCCGCCTCCCTGCCTCTGGCTGCTCTTGTGGCATTCAATAAAAAGCACTATGAGAGCAGCGAAGCTGCTGTGAAATATATTCTGACCGCAGTCTTCTCGTCAGCCATTCTAATGGCGGGTCTGTCATTCGTATATGCCCTCTCGGGAGGTTCACTTTACTTCTCCGATATCGCGGCCTCTATCCATAATGGCAGTGTGAGCGGTCTTCTGATAGTGGCTCTCGCTTTCCTGATCGCGGGTATCGGTTTCAAACTCTCGCTTGTTCCGTTCCACCTCTGGACTGCCGATGTATATCAGGGAGCACCCACAGCCATCACCAGCTACCTTTCGGTAGTGTCGAAAGGCGCCGCTGCCTACGCTTTCTTTATCATCTTCGTGCAGGTTTTCGGAAGCGTTTACAGTGTGGTATGGGAATGGATGATGTATGCGATCATTATTCTTACAATCACGGTCGGCAACCTCTTCGCAATGCGTCAGAGAAACATGAAGCGCTTCATGGCTTTCTCATCAATCTCGCAGGCTGGTTACATCATGCTTGGAGTGATGGCCGGTAATTTTGGCCTTGCTTCCATGATGTTCTACGTATTCGTTTACATTGTCAGCAACTTGGGTGCATTTGCAGTAATCGCTGCTATTGAGAACAAAACCGGTAAGACAGGGATGGACGACTACGACGGTCTTCACAAGACCAATCCCTGGCTTTCATTCGCTATGACATTGGCCATGTTCTCGCTGGCAGGTATCCCTCCCTTCGCAGGATTCTTCAGTAAGATACTTATCTTCACTTCCGTGACTGCTTCAGGCTCGATGGCGCTATACATGCTTGTGCTCGTGGCACTCATCAACACCATCATTTCGCTCTACTACTATCTG
>JAIDPP010000415.1 GCA_029062725.1 Muribaculaceae bacterium
CTCAAATACTCAAACACGCGAGTATATAACGTATCTGCCGCACAGTATCAGCTCGGTAACCTCCTCGCCGACACTCCGCTCTTCCTTAAGGCTTCCAGCGCTCAGCTGCTTCCCCTCTCCAGCTATTTCGTGGAGAACGCAAGCTTCCTCCGCTGCGACAACATCACTCTCGGCTACACATTCCGCGACGTATTCAAAGGCAACGGCATGATCCGCGTATTCGGCGCCGTTCAGAACCCCTTCGTGATCACTACCTTCTCCGGTATCGATCCTGAGGAATTCGGCGGCGTTCAGAGCGATCCCTATCCCCGTCCTATCACGACCACTCTCGGCCTTGTGGTAACATTCTAATCTTTACTTTTACTAAGATAGAACATCAATATGAAAACATTCAATAAAATACTTTTAAGCTTGGGCGTTGCGGGCTCAATGTTCGGTCTCTCCTCCTGTGTGGGCGACCTCGATCTCGAACCCCGCGACCCGAGTGAGGTGACAAATGTGGCAGACTCCATGGATGGCGTGCTTGCCAGCATTTATCTCAACTTCTCCACCTACGGCGCAAACGGTAATTCTCCCGTGGGCGGTTTCGACGGCGGTATGGCCGCATTCCAGCGCGCGATGTTCATCGCCGAGGAGATTCCTACAGATGAGGCTTCATGGCTCTGGGACCCCGCGGACTACGGTCTGCCCTATAACGGCGGTCTCTTCAACCCCAACCAGGGCTGTCTCTACGGCTTCTACTCCCGTCTGATGATCAACATCACTCTCTGTAACCAGTTCATACAGAGCTGCGAGAACGGCACTTTTGACCTCTCCACACCTGAGGCGCAGGCAAAAGCCGAACAGTATAAGCTTCAGGCAAAGGCTCTCTGGGGCGCTTGCTACTACTACATGCTCTCTTTCTACGATAAGATTCCTTATGCAGACGAGACAACTCCTATCGGCTCTATTCCCGAGCAGCTCCCCCGTAAGGAAGTTTACAATCGCGTAGTAGCAGTCATGGAGGATGTGGTAACCAAATTCGGTTCCAATCAGGTTCCTGCATACGGCTTCGTAGGTCTCGATATGGCAGAGGCTATGCTTGCAAAGATCTACCTCAACGCAGGCGTTTTCACAGGCACTCCCGATTACGTGAACTGCTACAACCATTGTAAGAACATCATCGACCGTCTCGGCCATGGCGGTTACTACGGCAACGGTCTTGCTCGCAGCTACAACGCCCTTTTCGGCGCCAATAACGACCAGTATGTTATCGGTAACGGCGGTAATCAGGTCAATGAGATCATCTGGTCGATCGTAGGTGATAATGTAAACCTTACCTCTTTCTCCGGCGCAGGCTTCCTTCAGGCAGGCTGGATCGGTACCAATGGCGTCTCAGTCACTATGGGTATCCCGACAACTAACAAAGAGGAAAACAATCTTATTGTCTATGAGGATGTTGACGGTGAGCAGGTTCCCGTTAAGGTATATAACTACTACGATCCTACCAAATATACAAAGTACGAACCCAAGAAACTTGAGGACTATCAGAAGAAGTATAAAGATCAAGTTATCGGATTTGAGAACGTAGATGGCGTTGACGTCCTCACTGTCAATGGTGTCAAGGTTTCCGAATATACCGAGGCTGTGGACGCATACAAGGCTAAGTGCGACAATGCCAAGGAGAAGTGGATGACCGAGATCGGAAATGTAATCAACGGCACTTGCTTCTCTTACGATCCCACTCAGAGTGTGTATGTTGCTCAGGAGTGGTATAACGCAGGTTTCGGCTGGAAATGTATGGTTGCCCGTAAGTCTTTCGTTCGTAAATTCGAATGGGATGACGTGAAGATGTCCAAGTCTTCCGACCGTCGTGTAGCTCTCTGGCAGACTTCCGCAAATGGATTCTCCGCTGATAATATCTCACTTGTAGGTGATGACTGGGGTAAGAACGGATATCTCTGCCCCAAATACTCCAACTGGGCTTACAACGAGGATGGCACTATCAACAAGGATGCCTCCCCCACAAATATCAGCAATGCAGCAGGTGACTACGCAGCTATCCGTCTTGCAGAGGTTTACCTTATGGCTGCCGAGGCCATCCTTCAGGGTGGTGGCGGTTCTCAGGCCGACGCACTCCAGTATGTGAACTGGATCCGTCAGCGCGCGTATGCCGATCCCGTAGGCGACACTTCCCACTACTGGTCTTCTCTCACTATGAACGACCTTCAGAACGAGCGTTGCCGCGAGCTTTATCAGGAGAATGTGCGGCGTACTGACCTTATCCGCTGGAACCTCTGGACAACAGGCTATACCTGGGAATGGAAAGGCGCCGTGCAGAACGGTACCAACCTGCCCGAATATACCAAACTCTACCCGATTCCTACTCGTGTGATGAGTGCGTCTAACTTCGAACAGACTACAGGTTATTAATCCAACTCAATTCGAACAACAAAATGAAAAAAATATCAATTCTATTCACAATGCTGGCTATGGTGCTCGGCTTCTCTTCCTGCAAGCAGGAGGATGAACCCAAGTATCATCCCGCCGAGGCAGCTTCCTTTACTGTGAATCGTTCTCCTTTTGAGGATACGGAGTTCCGTACCAATAAGGAGATGACCGATAAGGAGACTATCAACGTATATTGCTCCCAGCCCGACTATGGCTACTCTGCAATCTGTAACTACTCGGCGCTCGTTTCGCTTGATCCCAATGCTCCCGAGGAGGAGTGGATTGCTGTTCCCAATGAAACCCCCACATCCGCCCAGATGGCAATCAAGACTTACGAAATCGGTGTGGCTGTAAATCTTCTTCTCGGTGTAGAGGATCAGGAGCAATTTGATGCCAGTGATCTTTGGGACCGCCAGTTTAAGGTGTATATCAAGGCTGTTTGCGAGATTCCCAATGTTGAGGGTTCACGCGTTGTCAGCCAAAACGCCATTTCTTTCAACCGCGTATATATCCAGTATGCAGAGAAACTTCCTGCATGGATCTTCATCTGTGGTGATATCGAGAATATTGAGACTGGTGTAGCCAATGGATTTACCGCTCCGTCAGAAGGTAACTACGATGCATATAAAGAGAACTGGGTACTCTACGAACCTGAGGACCTGATCGGATCCAAGCTTTATGTAGGTGTATTCAACCTCGTACCGAAGGAGTCTGCCGTCAACGGTGGCACCGGTCCTGATGACTGCGCTCAGTTCCGTTTCTTCACCGAACTGCTCGGTTGGGTTCCCGATGCTTCTCTCGGTTCCAATGAGGCTGACTTCTATAGCTTGCCTATCACCGACAAGTGGGAAGCCGGTTACACAGGCGATATCGTTGAGAAGGGTCTTGGTAACTGGGGTGTACTCGTGACTGAGAAGAAACCTATCACTATCGTGGTTGACCAGACTAACCTCAAGATCTACTGTAAAGAGGGTGTTCACTCGGTAACATTCGTGGGCCGTGATCCCGAATTCGGAGACCCAGAATAATCTTTAAGGATGCAGTTGAATGTGTCTTGTACACATTCAACTGCCCACCGAATAAAGATAAACCATAATCAGAAATTTCAATAATGAAAAAGATAAAATTATTTTCAGCTTTGGCTCTGACTCTTTTCATGGCATCTTGCGATGATTTCGAGCTTCCCAATCCTCCGGGTCAGACCAACACGGATCCCGAGGCGTACTTCACCGATGCGGATCTCGCACTTGCTCCCGTAAGTGAGGCTATCTCCCTTACCGCGGCAAACAACGCCAACCAGTATGTGACTGTAGCAAACATCACTACCCTCAACAATTTCCCCTCCGATTATGAACTCGTAGTGGATATGGAGGTTGGTAGCGACGATCAGTTCGCTCAAACCACCACCGTTGAGACAGTGATCGACGGCAATGCAGTGACCGTTAACCCCGACATCCTTAACGGTGCAATTCAGGAAGTATTATCCAAGAAACCGGGTACATACACCGTCAATGTTCGTTTTCCGGTTTACGCTGTTAAAGGTACTACCAAACTCCGTCTTGGTGGAATGGATAACTATTATCTTCCGGAAGTGCTCAATGTTACTACTTACGACGCTGTCAAGGTAGTGGAGGATATGTATTATATAGTTCCTTGTGATGCCTCCGGCAATCCCGACTGGAATGGTGCGCTCGCGATGAACAATACTGCAGGAAACGGTGCAGTAGGTTACGACCATCCTGAGTTCTCTCTCAAGATCGAGTCGCCCGCTCCCGACGGTTATTACTTTAAGATCGGCTCTCAGAGTGTAGTGACTGCCAAGAATGCTTCCCAGCTTCTTGGAGTGAACCTCTCTGATGATCAAGGTATGACCGGTAAACTCGGTACCTCCTACGGTGTAGGCCATGTGATCATTACAGGAGATGTGCTGATCACTATCAATGCTGAGCTTGATTCCTATGCCGCAAGTTATGCGTTCAGTTCACTCTATGTTCTCAGTAACGGTGTAGATCCAATGTCTCTTTACACTGACAACTACATCACTTACTCAGGTGTAGCTAAAGTGAAATTCCAGTGGATGCTTGGTGGTACTACAGACAAGACTCAGGAACCGATCTTCCGCCAGAGCCCGGATACAGAAGCAATAACCAGTGAAGACGGTCTGACTGTTACAGGTAATCTTATCACTGATCCGTCTGCAAAGATGATGCAAGCTCCTGTAAGAACAACACAGCTTTACTGGATTTCTGCCGATCTTCCCGCACTTACCTACTCTATTACTCTGATCAACGACCTCTCGCTCATCGGTGGGTTCAACGGTTGGGATCACGAGACTTCGGTTTCTCTCACTCCTTCTAAGGATCTTCTCACTTGGACTGCGACAGATGTTGAACTCGATGGTGAATTCAAGATTGCCGCCAATAAGGAATGGAAAGTTGACTTTGGTGGCACTCAGAACCCGGATTCTGAAGGTGAGTTAGTATATACACTCATGGGTAAGGGTGATAACCTTAACGTTGAGAAGGGTAAATATGATGTAGAGGTTAACTTCAATGCTTGGCCTTACGTTCTTACTCTTAAGAAGAAATAAGATCCTCTAAATATCTTGCTGAAATCCCGGAGGCGCAAGCGTTTCCGGGATTTTTGTTATTTTTCATCTCAACCAAAATCCTGTAAATTGAAAATTTGATTTTCAATTTGCAGGATTTTAGTTGAGATTTTCATTTTTTTTAATTAATTTCGCAAGTATGAACTACATACCTCGCAAAATAAGTCCTGCAATAGAACGCGGCGCAAGATACTTTCCTGTCGTGGTTATTACCGGCCCTCGGCAATCCGGGAAATCGACTTTATGCAAACATCTATTTGCCGATTATGCACAATATAATCTGGAAGATCTCGGGTTGGCTGAAAATATTGGTCATGACCCGAAAGGATTTCTGTCAAGATGTGGGGATAAAGTGTTAATTGACGAGATACAACATGTCCCGGAATTGTTCTCATATATTCAGTTAGCGGTTGATGAAAATCCTGACCGGAGATTTATCTTAACCGGAAGCAGCAATTTTGCCTTAATGGAAAAAATCACTCAATCGCTTGCAGGCAGAGCGGCTCTTTTCACATTGTTACCAATGGCTCTCAATGAACTTACACAGTCATATATTGATTCCCCCACATCTCAATTGTTGTACAATGGTTTTTATCCATCAGTAGTCACTGACTATCGACCGGCAGATATGTTTTATCCTAACTATTATTCAACGTATGTGGAACGCGATCTTCACTCACTGAAGTCAATCAGCAACTTGTCACAATTTCAAACCTTTATACGGTTAGTCGCGGCCAGAGTCGGCACAGAATTCAATGCCTCGCAAATTAGCGTGGAGACCGGTGTGACTGCTCCCACGATTCGGGCTTGGATGTCAATCCTTCAGGCATCGTATATAGCTTTCCTCCTACCGCCATACTATGCCAACATAAATAAAAGACTAACAAAGACTCCCAAAATTTATTTCTATGACACCGGTTTGCTAACATACCTTCTGGGGATAGAAGAACCTTCACAATTGAACACCCATCCTCTTAAAGGCGGTGTATTTGAGAATTTAGCTATAATTGAACTCTATAAGCAGCGGTTAAATGAAGGGAAACTCCCAAATATATGCTATTATCGTGAGAATAGCGGCAGAGAGACCGATATTATGCAAGTATTCGGAGAGACATTAAATATATATGAGGTAAAAGCCTCTCAAACATGGAATAAATCTTTTATTAGAAATTTAATATATCTAAAAGAGCTATTCGGAACTAAAATAAAAGAGTCAGCAGTGATATATGACGGGGAAACATTACCTCCCCATACAATTAATATCCGCCAATTAACAAAATATTTTTAAAAACTTTCTTAATTCATTTGAAAATAAAAAAATTATTTTTAACTTTGTGCCGAATATAGGCGAGAGCGAAAAATCCCATGAAAAAAGCTCAATACCCTATAACGACCCAAATGACTAAGGTCAGGCTTAACTTAGACTATTTAACTAAATTTTTCATAAACATAAACTTAAAATCTACTTCATTATGAAGAAATTTTACGCTTTCGCAGCAGCTGCAATGATGGCAGTTTCAGCTAATGCAGCAGACGTGATCTACCTTTGCGGTAACGGTGAAGGTCTTGGTTGGAATCCCGGTGAACCTTTTGAGGTACAGCTTGTAGATGGCAAATTCACTGCTGAGATTCCTAATCTCGTGGAGTTCAAAATCTCTACCACTAAATCCGCGGATTCTGAGTGGGCAGGCTACAATGAAGGTGCCTTAACATGTACTTATGGTGACAAACAGGGTGTTGCTGTTGCTCTTGAAGCAGGTGATGCTAACATCTCTGCTCCCTGGAAAGGTGACTATACTATAGAAGTCGCCGGCGACCTCTCCACAGTTACTCTTACAACTTCTACACCTGAACCTACAGGTCCTGCTGATATCTACCTCCGTGGTGACATGAACGGTTGGGGTGCACCCGATGAGTGGAAGCTTGTTGAAGCTGGGAAGAATATCTACAAGGTTGTTCTCGAAGGTGAAATGGCCATCAAAGCCGGTAACTCTTTCAAAGTAGCCGATGCTGACTGGGGTGCCATAAACTATGGTGCGGCAGAAGGTGAAAGCGACGTTTTCTTGGACGTTGAGGCAGGCTTGGTGCTTAAGAGCAACGATAACCTCACAGCAAAAGAAGAATGTACAGGTGTAGTATGGGTTAACCTTAACGAAGGTTCAACATACGTTCTTCTTACCAATGACAAAGATTTCGTTCCCGAGTGGGGTGATAATTCTGCCGTAGCTACTATCGCAGCTTCCAACAACGTAGCAGTTAAGTACTACAACCTTCAGGGTGTACAGGTAGCTAACCCCGAGAACGGTCTCTTCATCGCTGTAAAGGGTGACAAGGTTTCCAAAGTGCTCGTAAAATAATTCTCTCACCGGAGAACAAAAAATAACCTTAAATGGGTGACGAATTTCAGTTCGTCACCCATTTTTCATCCTCCTTACCTTCCCTCTCCTGAACCGCCTCATCCGACCAATCGTAGGGACGCATCCCGATGCGTCCGAACGACAGCTACCTTATCCGACCAATTGTAGGGACGCATCCCGATGCGTCCGCAAAATATGTCCCCACGACACCACCACACATTGCGTCCGCAAAAAAACTATAATAACATGGCAAATCAGCAAACATCTTCCTACCATCCCAATCGCAAATCACCACGCGCGGATTTTCACGACTATTCCGGCGGTGATTACTTCGTAACTATATGTACAGAAAATAAAATACATTTTTTAGGTGAAATCAAGAATAATATTTTTTACCCAACTAAAATTGGTGAGATTGTGCATGAAAAGATCGAATCCCTTTCAAGTCACTATCCTTATTCACAAATCCTAAATTATGTGGTGATGCCGAATCACATCCATATAATAATCCGCATTTCTGAATCCGCGGACGCACCGGGGTGCGTCCCTACATTCCGAACACCCTTATCAGTTGTAGTGGGAGGATTCAAACAATCAATTACAGTATATGCACGCAGGAATAATATTACCTTTGGTTGGCAACCACGCTACCATGACCATATTATCAGAAATGAAAAAGAAGCCCTGAAAATATCCACCTACATTGACAATAATGTTGCCAATTGGACACAAGACTGCTTTCATCCCGCAGCAACATAATCAATTTAATTCCAAACCCGAACCTACCTCATCCCACCCATTGTAGGGACGCATCCCGATGCGTCCGCATTTACCCGGTGTGGGATGCGTCCGCAAAATAACCCCGACGCGTTACCCCCTATTCCATATACGGGGCAATTTTCCTGAGATAATAGTCTTTCAGTTCCGACCAGCGGTAATAAGGTCCGCTGACGGGTTCCCCGGGCAATGTGACTTCACGTTCATTGACAAGCGCCTTTACCAAAACATCATCCGAATCCGTTGATCCCACAGGACGATAGAAAACCAGCTGAATGTTGCCCGCCATAGGTATCAGGTCGTAGCTGCGGAGGCCGGCCTCCTCAGCCTCCTCTATCGACCCGAACTCCCGGCCTAAACCATCAACATCCATCAGGGTTATGAAATTTATCAATATGCCGTCATGCCCGTAACGCAGGTTCACACTCGGACGAGTGGAGTTTATGGCGGTATCGGTGCTTTCTATGATGTTGTTAAGGAGCATACGCTGTGTATAAGGCATACGCCGCTCGGTAAGAGGGGTGTCGATACAATGAAGCGTCCACATACCGTTGTCATATCTCCACGCCTCACGTGTCTCATCGACCGTAAACACCTTATCAAGCAGCCAGGGTTGCCCGGTATGACCCTGAGTGTTGGCCAACACCCAGTAGATATAAGGAAATATTCCCGGCTCAACACTGTCGCGTGCAAACTGAGGGTCGCTCACGAGACGGTCAAGATAATCGCCCGAAAGTTTATGTTTCTCGCGGTAGTCTTTCAGCACGGTCTCTTCTGCGCGATCCTTGATTTTCCATGCCGGTTTATCGTCATAATTCATAAAATACATGTCGGCATAGCTGGCGTCGGAGCTTACCGAAACCTGCGGCGCCACCTCACGAATCCCTTGAAGGCCGTTGAGCATAGAGAGTATGCAGCGGATCACCACCGTAGATTTCGCATTTAAATGTGAGGAATCCGAAAATAGCGCCGGATAGTTACGCGCCATGCGGCGTCCGATAGCCTGATGTTGCATGGCTCCTTTGTCGGAAAGTTCGCCGAGACGGCCGTGAGAAGCCTGTTCAATCTCGCGGAGCGCCTCGAGAGTCTCCCGACCGAGAGGGGTCAGTTTGCCGGCCCTCTCCGCCTTTTCCAGATTTCTGACCGGCGTGAGGTAATCGTTACCGCCGATAAGCCACCGGGAGCCGTGGCGCCCGTAATGTTCAAGGTGAAAAGGCTCGTAGCCGACGGGAGGAGGGGTCTGGGCCGGGGGCTCCTCATCAACATAGGGATAAGCACGGAGGTTGCCGGAAAGTTTATGATAATCGGTCTCGAGATCGGCTGAAGGAACTGCCCCGGACGCCCCCGCGGCCATAGAGAGCAAGATAGCGGGAATAGCAAGGATTCTTTTCATGTATTACTTTTTTAGAATATTATTGAAGTTGTCTAAACTAATTTACGAATGTTAAAATGATATTATATTTTCATTCTTTTATTAACCCTTGCGGATCTTT
>JAIDPP010000416.1 GCA_029062725.1 Muribaculaceae bacterium
CTGGAGACGGAACGGACAGGGATGCAGGCCGAGATCGACAATCTTACCCTGGCGGTCCGGGAGCTTTATTTCCAGGTCACGGGGAATTATCCGCAGCCGCTTGAGGCTGGGGCGGCTCCGATGGTGATGAGCCTTGGGGCAGATGAAGGGGATCAGACGGCTACATCGGCTCCGGCTCCAGGCTCGAGAAGGGACGAGATATTGGGGCGCATCAGGGAGATTCTTGAATCCCGCGGCCGCGGGGAGGCTTCTTTGGAGGCGGAGCCTCCAGCGCTTGAACAAAACGGGAAGGGCGAGGCGGAAGCTTCAATGGAGGGGGAGCCTCCTGCGCTTGAACAAAACGGGAATGACGAGGAGGAATCTTCTTTGGAGGCGGAGCCTCCTGCGCTTGAACAAAACGGGAATGACGAGGCGGAGGCTTCTATGGAGGCGGAGTCTCCTGCACCGGGACAAATGGCTACGCGCAACATGGGGCAGACTGGGGAGGAATAGATTATGATTGCGGGAATAAATTTAAGAATTAAATCTTTAATCCTATGAAACATCTGAAGGAGGAATTTGACAAATTGACGTTCAAGGATACGCTCCTCTACGCGCTGACGATCCTGAGCCTGACGGCGGCGTTCGTGCTGCTTTTCTGCGGGCTCTTCATCGCTCCTGAGGGGGAGATTCATGAGTCGGTGCTGACGGCTTTCGGACTGGTGCTGTTCTTTGTAGGGGCCCTTCTGGGAATAGATTTGAAATACAGCAATATGACGGCGACGTTCAAGAAAAACGTGTTTGAGTGGCTGCGTCAGGAGAATGACCAAAAAGAGAAAACTAATTTTAATATAGGAGATTGATATGGCAGAGATGGAGAAGATGATACCCCATATCCTACTTTGGGAGGTCGGGAAGACTAAGGAGGAGAGAGAGGAGAAGATATGGGAGGGACTGACTCCTCGTCAGATCTACGAACGGGTGAGGAGCCGCGGTTACCATAACCTTCCCAACGACAAGGGCGGGCCGACGATGTGTGGTGTGACGCATAGGACATTTACCGAGTGGTGCAGATGGGTGGGTCGGCCGAAACCTACGGTTGAGGGACTTAAAGGACTCGGCTATGACGAATGGCTTGAGATATTGAAGGGTCTTTTCTGGAGGCCCTGCGGAGCTGATTATATATTGAACCAGTCGATAGCTGAGATGCTTGTTGACTGGCGATGGGTTAACGGGACTCAGGCGGTGAGGGATGCGCAGACGGTGCTTTCGTGTGTGGCCGACGGGATTGTCGGGCCTAAGACACTGGCGGCTCTGAATGACAGGGATGAGGAAGGTGTATTCACCCGTCTGAAGAATGCCAGGCTTAGGAGCTATACAAGGATTGTGGAGCGGAACCCAAGTCAGGGGAAATGGCTGAATGGATGGAAAAACCGCACAAATTCGATACATTACGAGCCATGAAGAAGTATCTAATCTTTTTATTATTTCTTTCGCTGTTCCTCTCCTGTTCCACCCACAGGAGAAATGAGACGCGAATTGCGGAGTCATCAGCTTCTCAAATGGATTCCACTCTTATATCCCGGCTTCAGACAATGCTATTGCAGAAGACTCTACGAGAGCGCGATCGAGATAGTATCGGATGTCTGGAGAGGATCTCGATTCGCGACAGTGTGGTGACGATTCTTGATCCCTCCGGGAAAGTACTCGGCCGGGAACATTTCCGAAGCCATACCAGGGCTACCGACATATCAAGGAACTCCGCAAGAAGCAGTGAAGGGGAGACAGAGGCGGTATTAAGGGATACCGACCAGAAAGAAAGACGGAGAGCTTCAGAATCGGTCCAATCCGAGAAAAAACTGAAAGAGGAAAAAACACCACCGCAGACATTGGTGAGAAAACGCGGTGTTGTGGTTATCTCAATCCTTCTGTTTGCGGTGGGTGGTTGGATTTGGGTCAGGCGAAAGAATCGAAAGAGGATATTCCCTCGATTTTAGCATCGTTGATGATATGGGTATATACCATCGTATGCTTCACGGAGGTATGGCCTAATAGTTTGGACAAGGTGCCTATATCCTTTGTACGGCGGTAGAAGATAGTTGCGAAAGTGTGGCGCGCGCTCTTGGCACTGATATTTTTCCGGATTTCCATTCTCTCCATGGCCAGCTTTATACGGCGGTTGAACCATTGGTCGGAAGGCATATCAGGAAGCAGGAAACCGTTCCGGCGGTCGGCGGCAAATTCTTTGTAAAGATTCTTTGCCGGCAAAGAAAGGGGAACACTAACGGCCACTTTAGTCTTTTTTCTGCGGTAGCGAATCTCGTCGTTATAGATATATTCAATCCTGAGTTCACGTAGATCCGATATGTGCATCCCGGTAAAAGCCATGAAAAGCCAAATCCGAAGGGCTTCATGTTCGGGAGCAGGTAGGGTATGGTCTCGGTATGAAGCGCAAACTCTGGTAAGCTCTTCCTCGGTAAGGAAGGTCACCTGCGGATCGCTTTTCGGCATCCTGAAGTTTTCAAAAGGATTGTGTTCGGCGCGTCCTTCCCTTGCTCCTGCCATGAAATGGGTTCGGATGATTCCCATATTCTTGGCCACGGTTCCCGGAGCATTACCTAAGTCTTTACGCAGATGTGCGGCATAGACGCGCAGCCAGTCTGAAGTAATATCCATGAATGTGATATCAGGAGAATAGTCTATGAGTTTCTCGATGGCGGTTTTGTGATGGCGATAAGTAGAGAATTCAATGGTGGTCTTCAATCGTTCGATACGTTCAAGGGCATATTTTGCGAAGGAGGCGGACGATCCCGGATTATGGTATTTAAAAAGAAATTCCTCTTTTGTGAGGCGCTGACACCTCAGGCGCGCCTCGATAAGGATTTCATTGATTCTTGAGAGGGTGTTGGCGATCAGAAGATTTTTGTCACGTATCTCTGTGCCGGATCCTTTGATCAACTGTTTACCGGAATCCCATTGACGTGAAGTAACAAAGAGATTAAGAGGGATTCTCACTTTCTTACCGGCGAGGCAAAAAACCGCATATAGCGGAGCTTTGCCGTCTTTTCTTTCCGCGTCAGAGCGACGCGAGACTCTAACATTAGCCATGTGTCCAAAATTTTGCAAATTAAAAAACGGCCAAAACACAATCCTTTGATAGTCAATAAATTGCCTGTGTCTGTTTTGTGTCCGGCGAAACTTGCAAATTATCAACGTGGCGTAAGTAGAAAACACTGATAATCAACAAATTGCAAAGGAGTTCACAATGTGAACTCCTTTTTTAGAGGTTCCAACCAGATTCGAACTGGTGTGAACGGTTTTGCAGACCGGTACCTAACCACTCGGACATGGAACCCTTTTCGTTTTCGGTTACAAAGTTACTACTTTTATTTTAACTGTGCAAGTGTTTTCTGAAAAAAGTTGAAAAATTTGATGTCGTATGGATAATTATTGATAAGACTGTAAATATTTTTAACAATTAGCGGTTTAAATGCGTTATAATGTTGATTATCCTGTTTAACCCGGGAATCGTCAACGTTATGCAGCAGAACGAAAGATCATATATCAAAGGGCAGGAGGATGGATTATACGGTATCTTCAACGATAGTTTTCCTCCTATTCTTGACGGTGTTACCCTTACGGTGCAGAACTATGCTTATTGGTTTGCAAAAAAGGGTATGACCCCTTGTGTTGTGACTCCCTGGAATCCCGAGCATCCGCAATATCCTTACGAAGTGATGAGGTATTTCTCTCTTCCGATATGGAACCGTGCTCCATACCGATACGGTTATCCAAAGCTTGACCCCTTTATCTGGAGAAACTTAAGAAACAAGAATTTCAAAATTCTCCATTCTCATTGTCCTTTTTCATCGGGGCGTCTGGCAGTATATGTGAAGAGAAAACGGAATGTGCCTCTGATCGGAACCTTCCATTCAAAATACCGTCAGGATCTTCAACATTCTTTCCGACATTTGCCCTGGTGTGTGCCGATAATTATGAAGAGGATTCTTGATTTTTTCAATGCCTGCGACGAGGTGTGGATTCCACAAGCATACGTTGAAGATACTGTGAGAGAGTATGGATATAAAGGGAAGCTGGAGGTTGTTGAGAACGGTAATGACTTTGCTTCCATGGTTGAGGGAAACCTTTTCGAATATAAGAAGCAGGCCAGGGAAGCCGTTGGAATCCCTGAGGATGAGATAGCGTTGCTATTTGTAGGTCAGCATATAAAGGAGAAGGGGGTTGATACAATACTCGACACCTTGGACCTGCTTGACGGCAAACTGAAATTCCGAATGAACTTTATCGGTAACGGTTATGCCCTTAACGAAATGCGCCGTCGCGTGGATAGTTCAGGGCTTGGCGACAGAGTAAAGATTCATGGCGTCCTTAACGACCGGCAAACGCTTGCACGATATTACGCGGCTTCGGATCTTTTTCTCTTTCCGTCGTTCTACGACAATGCTCCTCTGGTTGTCAGGGAGGCTGCCGCCATGGGTACACCGGCAGTGCTTCTTGAAGGCTCGACTTCCGCTGAGGTGATAACTGACGGTAGAAACGGTTTCCTGGTTAAAAAGAATCCTATGGAGTTCAAGAACCTCATCTCGCATCTTTCCGAAAACCGTGAGGAATTATGGAGGGTGGCGGAGGAGGCAAACCGGACACTGGTAAGGAGTTGGGAAGATGTGGTAGGAGAGGTTGCCGACAGATATGATGTGTTAATAAAAAACTATAGGAAGTAAGATGAGCATGAACGGAACCGCCGTAACTCCTCAAAAAGAGAAAAGCGCTTTTTCATTCTGGAAAGTTCTGATTCCTGTTGCCATAGGTCTGGGGGTAATAGGACTAATGTTCTGGCATGATGCAAGGGAGGAGGATTTTTCGCAAGTGTGGAAAGCTATGCATTTCGATGCTCGCGGCATCCTCTGCATCATTTTGGGTTTCATCTGCATGTTCGGTCGCGATTTCGGTCTGACATGGCGTTTCCGGGCCTTGACTGACCGAAAACTGACATGGAAACAGGCTTGGAAAGTAGATATGTTATGCGAATTTACCAACTGCATCACTCCATCTGCTGTCGGAGGCAGCTCGCTGGGAATGGTCTTCCTCAATTCCCAAGGAATCGAGATAGGAAGGGCCACCACGTTAATGCTAACCACTCTTTTTATGGATGAACTCTTTTTCGTAGTAGCTTGTCCGATTATAGTGCTTTTCACCTCCTCATCCGATATATTCGCCTCCGGAGGAACTGATTTCTCTCACGGAATTAAGTTCAC
>JAIDPP010000417.1 GCA_029062725.1 Muribaculaceae bacterium
AGGCGCAGATATACTGCGCGTCCATGATGTGGCGCAGGCACGAGAATGTATCGCTTTAATCCACTCCCTCAAAGCCTGACCTAAAATGTTTAATTTCGGAATAAAAGACTTTATCGATATCCTGATAGTCGCGCTGATGCTCTTCTATCTATACCGACTGATGAAAAACAGCGGCACCCTGTCGCTGTTTTACGGCGTGCTCGCCTTCATCGCCATCTGGGTGCTCTCCTTCGAGATCTTCGACATGCGCCTTACGGGAACGATAGTCGATAAATTCATGAGTATCGGACTCATCGTGCTTGTCATCCTTTTCCAGGACCAGATAAAACGCTTCCTGACTGATATCGGCGGTCGCGCTAAATGGCAGACAGTCAGGAATCTTTTCAAGCATGACAAGGATCACGAGGAGAACCATTCGGAGGTAATGGCCGTGGTCTATGCCTGCATGTCTATGTCGAAGTCCAAGACTGGTGCCCTTATCGTGTTCGAGCGCAAGATGCCTCTGGCGGATTATGAAAAAACCGGTGACATCATCGACGCCGATATAAACGTGCGACTGATTGAAAATATCTTCTTTAAAAACTCTCCCCTGCATGACGGGGCCATGATAATTGCATCACACAGGATAAAGTCGGTCGGATGTATCCTTCCGGTCAGCCATGATATGAACATCCCCAAGAGCCTCGGTCTGCGTCACCGCGCAGCATTGGGTATGAGTCAGGTCACCGATGCTGTCTGCATCATCGTGAGCGAAGAGACCGGTGGAATTTCTGTGGCTAAAAATGGAAAACTCCAGGTGAAGGTATCGACCATCGACCTGGAGCATATACTCTCATCGGCAATCGCCGACGAATAGCTTTATAACTATTTTGGGTGGGCTCTTATTTCCCTATTATGACAGGAGCCCCGGGGAGTCCGATATAGGGATAACCCTTGTTATCCTTGCCGAACTTCAGGATAAAGCCCTTGGCCTCCTCGATAGTCGGGAAACTCCCGGCTATCGTATACCAGCGGTCGCCGGTAGTCTGCACCGCCACCGAGTTATATCCCTTCTCCTTCAGGGCCTTTGCCTGCGCGTAGGCATTGGTATTCATCTTATACACTCCTACTGCGACATTATAGGTGTCGAGTATCTTCTCCGACACTGAATCGCGTCGCAGCCGGTCGCGTGACACGAATACAGTATCGCCGTCAACCACCTTCAGCATCGTGCCGTCATCACTCAGAAGGCCCGTGGCCGGAATCATCTGCTCGGCATTGGCAGCCTCACGCTTGTTCTTCGCAGCTTCGTATGCGCTGCGGTAGTTGTTTTCCGTTGGCTTGCAGCCGGCGATCAGCAGGCCGGCTGCAAGTATCGGTAGTATCATTCCTTTTCTCATACACTTTCAGATAAAACACATCGCGGGAACGCCGCACGACCTGTCGGATTCTTATTGGATTATATGCACCGTCCTACATCTCCACCATCACGCGGGTCTCGCGCGGAGCGAAGGTATAAGTGCCGGATTCAGGACGGATCACAACTGTTTCGCCGGTGATAACATCGCGGTATTTTTTTCCCGCCGGGATGATTTCGGCGTAGCGCGACATATCGACTTCGTTCTCGCTGTCCTGACCGTTCATCATCACGACCACAGCGTCATGCCCACTCCCTCGCTGATAAAGGTAGATACCGTTGTCAGGCATGAAATGCTTCATGCCTCCTTCCGCTATCGCCTTGCTCCCTTTTCTGAACCGGCCAAGCGCCGAGATATAATCCACCGCCTCATTCTCAAGGGGAGAACGTCCCTCGCGGGTAAAGACCGTTGTTGTGTCGCCGGGGAAGCCGCCGGGCATATCCTTGCGGACATTTCCGTCGCCTCCCTCGCGGGTGCCGTGCATGAGGATCTCCGTGCCGTAATATAACTGCGGGATACCCGGCATTGTCATAAGGATTGTGATAGCCTGCTTCCACTGTGCCAATGAATCAGGAACCTCGAGCAAGACGCGCTCGGTGTCATGGTTATCCAAGAACCGGAGCACATTCAACGGGTCGGGATAAACATAATCCAGCGCAATATGGTCATAGATTTTGTTAAGGCCATTCCAAGGATCCGTTTCCTCGAAATAGGGAGCCATTCCGCGGCTCTTTATCATCAGGGGGAAATCCATCACAACCGGCAGACGTGTGTCGGAGCCCTTGGCCGCTGCAAGCGGTGACCCGGTCTGCCAGTAGGCCTCTCCGGCAGTCTCTCCCAGCCAGCACTCCCCGACAATATTGAACGCCGGATATTCAGCCTTTACGGCATCTATCCATCGGCCCATCTCCTTTTCATCGGCGTAGGGATATGTATCCATACGTATACCGTCGATCTGCGCCTCTTCGATCCACCATATAGAATTCTGGATCAGATATTTCATCAGGTGGGGATTGCGCTGGTTCAGGTCGGGCATTGCCTTTACGAACCAGCCGTCCTGAGTCATCGAGCGGTCGTAGTCGCTTGCGTAAGGATCGGTAATGGTCGAGAGGCGGTAATTGGTCTGTTTATACTTATTGCCGTTGTTGAACCAGTCAGACGATGGAGGAGCAGACATCCAGGGATGGTTGTCGCCAGAGTGATTGAAGATCATATCCATCACGGTCTTTATCCCCCGGTTATGAAGGGTGTCGATCAATTCGACATATTCCTCGTTAGTGCCGAAACGCGGATCCACGCGGTAATAGTCGGTGGTGGCGTAGCCGTGGTAGCTTCCTCCGGGCATATCGTTCTCCAGCACCGGCGCCACCCACAGGGCGGTCATTCCAAGAGAATCTATATAGGCCGCATGATTGATAAGTCCGCGGAGATCTCCGCCATGACGGGTATTGGGATTCGTACGGTCAGCCCCTACATTATGGTTAAGGGTGGAGGAATTGTTGTTGGAGGGATTGCCGTCGGCGAAACGGTCGGGCATTACCATGTAGAGCACATCGGCGGCCGAGAATCCCTGAGCACCTTTCTGAGGGCGACGAGCACGAAGCTCAAACTCCTTGCTTACCTTTTTCTTTCCCTCCCTCCATTCTATCTTCATCTTTCCGGGGCGCGCCTCAGGAGTGACCGTAAGATAAATATATTGCCAGTCGGGTGAACCATCGAGACGCGCCACAGAATCCAGACGCACTCCGGGATATTCTATCTTCACCTCCGCGGGACGGATATCCTTGCCGTGGATCTGGAGCTGGAGAGAAGTATCCTTCATGCCGGTCCACCAATGGGGAGGCTCGATGCCGTTCACTTCGAAAGCGGAGACACTCTCCGCCATCCACGCACACAAGACGGCGGTGGTAAGTACGCGGAAAAGGCCGTGGCTTAGCCACGACCGTTTCTCTATCATATTATCTTTGTTCATTGTATAAGTTTTCCTTGGAATATCGAAGCAACGCACATCAATTATCTGTCTGGATGATCAGATGGCTGCTGAGACTCCAGAATTTAGCGGGATCAGTGATGACGATAGTCTTCGGACCATCCTTCTCGCCGGTAATCTCGTATGAGCCGGCTGGCATGTTGGTCCAGATCTTTACTTTCTTCGCACTCGTGGGAATGGACTTGAGATTGCGTTTATCGGCTGCTACGAAATACGAGGCGTCGAAATCACCTTTCAGTACCTTAGTGGCTCCAAGGAACTTCTTCTCGAGCAGACCCTTGTTCTTCAACTCCTTGTTGCTGCCGATAGCATAATATACGCGGTTGGCCTCGTTGGCGGCCTGAACTGCCTGCTCGTTGGCCTCCTTAGCCTCAGCCTGAGCCACCTCCTTGGCAGCAGTCTCTGTCTTAAGCTGCTCCTGCCCTTCGGCTACCTGAGTGTTGAGGGTCTCGATCTGACCTTTCGCGCTGGCAAGGTCGCTCTCAAGCTGGGAAATCTTCTGGTCCTGACTTGCAATACGATCTTTCAACTGGGCGATGGTCTTCTGGAGCACGCTGTTCTGATTGCCGGAAGCGGCAAGTTTCTGCTCCATCGACTCAAGAAGCTGACGGTTGGCGGCAAGACGCGCCTTGATGTTCGAGAGGTTCTGACGGATCTCTGCCCGACGGTCGGGGCTATCGCCGGCACCCATATTGTAGAGAAGGCCCTCCTGCATGTTGATGGAGTCAAGCCCGGTATAGATATCGCCCATCAGAAGAAGGAGCGAATCATTATAGCTGGTGGCTTCCTTATACTCCGCAGTGAGGTCGGCGATCTTCATCGAATCCTCCTCGGCCTTCTTTCCATTGCCCGCACACGAAGCGAGAAGCATCGCTCCGATTCCGAAAAACAAAAGACTCTTTTTCATATTTTACGTTTTAGTTAATTGTTCATTTTCATCGGCACCGGCGACCCCGCCCCTTTCGCGTCGGTCTTGTTTGCCACTGCCCTCGACGACAATAACAATTTCACCCTTTGCTTGGTTCACTCCGTAGTAATCGGCAAGTTCCCCCAGGGTAGCTTTGTTGATGGTCTCATGGAGTTTGGAGATCTCCCGGCAAACGGCCGCCGGACGGCTCACCCCGAACGTTTCAGCTAATTGCCGCAATGTGCGTGCAAGGCGGAGGGGAGATTCATAGATGACGCATGTCCGCGGGTCGGCCGCCAGTTCGGCGAGCCGCGTGGCGCGCCCTTTCTTCATGGGAAGGAAGCCCTCGAAGACAAACCTCTCGCAAGGGAGCCCGGAAGCCACAAGCGCCGGGACAAAAGCCGTGGCACCGGGCAGACACTCTACTTCGAGTCCACGCTCGCGACAGGCTCGCGAGAGCATGAAGCCCGGATCGGAGATGCCGGGCGTCCCTGCGTCAGTGACGAGGGCGATATTCTCTCCACCCTCGATCCGGTCAGCAATCCTTTCACAGGTCTGATGCTCGTTGAATTTATGATGACTCTGCATCGGTGTCTTGATATCGAAATGCTTCAGGAGGACACCGCTGGTGCGAGTGTCCTCGGCAAGTATGAGATCCGCTTCCTTAAGCACCCTTATGGCGCGCATGGTCATATCCTCAAGATTGCCGACAGGAGTCGGCACCATATACAGTTTACCCGCCATACGGTCTATTTTTCAAAATATCCCCTGATTATGGCCATGAAATCCGACACCTCCGGATTCTCATAGTCCCATCCCAAATCACCGATGAAATATTCCTCAGCCTCATCGTAAGAGTCCATGGTGGTTACGACGTTCATGGCGTTCTCAAATTCCTTGTCAGAATTTTTGAAAAGTTCGCGACGGAAACGGAAGCGGTCGTTTATGCAGAAGGCGGGCTTCCCGGCGACGTTCCCAACGGAACCTGAGGGACGCGGAGCAACAGGAATCTCTCCTCCAACCGATATCTCCTCATCCTCATCCGGAAGCACGAATTCCTCCACCTCAGGCACGCTTATCACCTCCAACGTCTCCGGGGTGGCCGCCTCTTCAAGCTTCTCCGGCAGATCCGGTTTACAAGGCTCGCTGTCTCCGCGGGATTCCGGCGCCGGATATTCAGTCTGCTCCGATTCCCCTTCTTCACCGGCAGAAGCCGGCAGCTCGTCAACAGATGGAGGTGTTGTTTCCTCCTCCACCTCCATCTCTTCCTCTTCCGGAATAACGCTATCCTCGGAGAAAAGGGTATTGATGATCTTAAGTTTGTTTTTCATCAACGGGAGCAGGGCCGAGACCTTATCCTCCCGCAGATCGGCCAACTCAAGGAGACCCTCGAGTTCATAGACCGCATCCTTTATACTTTCTATATCCAGACGTGCCATAACACACAATATATTTTATTTATATTTCAAGCCTTCAATCCCGACTGACATAAAGACATCTTACTATTTATTCCCTGAACAGCTCAAGGAGCATGTTCTCCACCGACTTCTTGGCAGTGTCACGGTTGATGAGCTGATTCATTATCACTACTACCGTGTGAGTCGGTTCGTAATCGTCGTTTAGTTTGTATCCCGCGTAACATTGAATACCATTCATGCTTCCGGTCTTCATCGCAAGGTATCCCTCGAGCGGAGTGCCGGCAAGGAATTTCCTCAACGTTCCCTCCTGCCCGGCGAGCGGGAAGAAGGAGACATAATAGGGATCACGCCACATCGATTTCAGGACTCCGGTCATAAACGAGGCGGTCACACGGTTGCTTCTCGAGAGACCCGAACCATCCTCTATATGGACTCCCTCCATAGGAGCGTGGCGCCGCGTCCAGAGGTCGGTGTTGACTTTGGCTCCCGCCTTTGTCGAGCCCTCCTCCCCTTCGACGACCGCGAGGGTGCGGAGCATAGCCTCGGCATACTGATTGTCGCTCCGCATCATACATGAGCGCATTATATCATCGTATGGCACGGATTCATGCGAGAGCAGCAACTTTGTTTTCGACTCGGGAACTTCCCCTCCTTCCAATACTATACCTGCTCCCGTCATAGCAGCTTTAAGGCGGGAGAGAAAGACTCCGGCCGGATTCGCCACGGAGCGCTTGCCGCTGGCGTTATCCTCGAAATTCAGACCGTGCTGCCCTGTCCCGTAGGAATTGGATAGATCCCCCATTCCCCATGTTGGGCAGATCGCGGGGCCCGCCCAGATACTTTCATCTATCCTCACCTTCCCCTTTACCCGGGAGATACCTCGGTCGGAAAGCTCCTTGACAATCTCCTTCACGAAGTCTGTGCCGTTGACGTGACGCGAGTTAAGGCTCGGATCGCCACTTCCCTTAACGATGATGTCGCCTCCTAAAACTCCGTTCACTTCCGGACCGCTGATAAGGACATCCGTGATATATTTACGTCCCGGACCGGTCTGGCTCAGAAGCCCGGCTATGGTCACGCTCTTCATTATACTGGCCGGAACGAGCGACTGGTCGGCGTTATAGCTGAGCACGGTTTCCCCCGTGGATAAGTCGGTGACAAGAACGGCCGACTGAGCCTTGTTGATACCGGACGAACCTGTGAACCGGTCAAGCGGACCGGCAAAACCACACAAACTGACCGAGATGAGGATAAAGGCCGTCAATATCCGACGGAGGACTGTTTTTTCTGTTTTTATCTTTTTTTCCATAAATCATAGCAAATTTACGAAAAAAAGTTGTATATTTGAACAATCGTTTCCTCCTCATCGGTTAATTTTTCATAAACAACACTGTCCGCCCTGCCGCGGGCATATCCAACTTGCCTATATTCACGACCTCCGACATGGACCCCTACACCGATAACCGTCAGCCATATACGTTCGACCGGGTGGTGAGAATCATTTTCTCTCTCGCCGGATTAGGGATCGCTCTTCTGCTGCTTAATGCCCTTAAGGGTGTGCTGCTTCCTTTTCTGGTGGCCTGCCTTATAGCATACATGCTTGAGCCGGTGGTGAAGTGGAACATGAAATGGCTTCATACCTCCGGCCGCTTCTTCCCCGTTATCATCACTCTTATGGAGGCGGTGCTTGTCATAGGGATCTTCTGCGCAATCTTCGTGCCATATCTTGTTTCAGAGACTGAATCAATGGCCGAGATGATCCGGAAATACGCCTCCTCTCAGATTGACATCCCCTTTATCTCCCAGAGTATCCACACGTTCATAAAGGAGAATCTCGATCTTAACGCCTTTTCCCAGCTCCTGTCACGCGATGAATGGATGGCCTTGCTGAAGTCGAGCGTCGCGAAGTCCTGGAGCTTTCTGAGCTCATCGCTCGCAATAGTATTCGGAGTGATCAGCTGGCTGGTAGTGGCTCTCTATGTCATCTTCATCATGCTCGACTATGAGAAACTGATGCTGAGTTTCAGGCAGCTTGTGCCCCATCGCCACCGCCACCGCGTATTCCGCATATTCGACGACATCACAAATGCAATGAACCGCTATTTCCGCGGACAATTCTTCATCGCCCTCTCCGTGGGGGTGATGTTCTCAATTGGATTCCTTATCATCGGCCTGCCGATGGGTGTGGTGCTGGGTCTCTTCATCGGTGTGCTAAACATGGTGCCTTACCTTCAGATCATATCCCTTCCTGTCACAACCCTACTCTGCCTTGTTTGGACAGTAAGCACGGGAGGGGATTTCTGGCTGATATTCTGGGAGAGCATGGCGATATACGTGGTGGTGCAATGCATCCAGGACCTTATACTGACTCCCAAGATCATGGGGAAAGCGATGGGGCTGAATCCGGCTATCATCCTGCTGTCGCTTTCGATATGGGGATCTCTTCTCGGATTCCTGGGTCTGATCATAGGGTTGCCGCTCACCACGCTCATCCTTTCTTACTATAACCTGTACGTGATTCAACGCATCAGGCACAAGGCCTCGCTCCGGACCGAACTACGGCAACGGCATCTGGCAAACAATAAGCCTCCTGAAAAAATGCATTGATCTCTTTTCCTGATTTTATTTAATCTGAATTATTATAATCCGCGGTGTCGCGAATACGATATTTCCTGAGC
>JAIDPP010000418.1 GCA_029062725.1 Muribaculaceae bacterium
CTCCTGAATCTGCAAAGCGATATCCAAGGCACATCTGCGACCCTGGCATTTAGAAATTTTAGTGGATGGAGCCTAAAGCATAATCAGGGAGGGGTTATTGCGGCCTCTCCCTGATTCCATTTCAGCCACTCGATCGGCATGCAGGATGATAGATTCAGTGGATTTTTAGCATTATAATTGCTTTTTGTTTGTTTTTTAACATATTTTTAGTAATTTTGCAAGCTATAAACCGGAGACTACTCATTCTGCATGTCTTAATCTCCGATACTCTACAGTAATAAAGGTCAAGATAGATGACAGGTAAAAAGCAATTGGAGCAAATCGGGGCGAAAGGACTCTATTCCCCCACCTACGAGCATGACGGTTGCGGCGTAGGATTAGTGGTAAAGATCGATGGCAGTAAACATCATTATATAGTTGATCAGGGGCTCTCTGTGCTTGAGCACATGGCCCACCGAGGAGCCGAAGGAGCCGATGACAAGACAGGCGACGGCGCCGGTATTATGGTTCAGATCCCCCATGAATATATCCTTCTCAACGGTATTCCTGTTCCTGAAAAGGGACGCTATGGTGTCGGGATGGTCTTCCTCCCGAAAGAGGAGAACGATCGCCGTAGATTTGAAGAGATTATAGACCGTGAGATCAAGGCCCAGGGTCTTTTCCTGATGCATACCCGCGATGTTCCGGTCGATTCCTCCGTGCTGGGGCACGATGCGCTCGTCACGGAACCACTCATCCGACAGCTCTTTATAGTCGGTTGTGACAATCAGGACCGACTTGAAAACCTCCTCTATGTAATCCGTAAACGTGTAGAGGAAGCGGTTCTCGAATCCGAGGAGATTAGCGATAAGGAGACATGCTACATCGTTTCGCTATCGACACGCACACTCATCTACAAGGGGATGCTCTCCTCCATGCAACTTCGACTCTATTTCAAGGATCTTCAGAGTCCTTATTTCACAAGCGCGATAGCTCTGGTTCATTCCCGCTTCTCAACCAACACCTTCCCCACCTGGCGCCTCGCCCAGCCTTTTCGTCTGATCGGCCACAACGGAGAGATCAACACCATCCGTGGAAACCGCTTCTGGATGTCGAGCAGAGAAGCTGTTATCGAGCCTGACAGTCTGGGAGAAATGAAGAATATCGGGCATGTGATCCAACCCGGAATGAGCGATTCCGCCTCATTTGACAACGCGCTTGAATTTTTCGTTCGCTCGGGAATGTCGTTGCCTCACGCCCTGGCGATGCTCGTGCCCGAAAGCTGTAATGAACAGAACCCGATCTCCCGTCATCTTTTAGCTTTCTATGAATACCATTCTATATTCATGGCTCCCTGGGACGGCCCGGCGGCGATCATCTTTTCCGACGGCCGATATGCCGGGGGCATGCTCGACCGCAACGGCCTGCGGCCGGCGCGAATGACCGTGACCAAAAGCGGCGAGCTCATCATCGCCTCAGAGACGGGTGTCCTCCCGATCGATCCGGCAAACGTAGAGCATAAAGCTCGCCTGAAACCGGGAAAAATTATCATGGTCGATACCGAAGAGGGTAAAATCCTAATTGACCGCGACATTAAGAAAGCTCTCGCCTCCGAACACCCCTACCGCGACTGGATCAACGAGAACCGGATTATCCTGAGCGACCTCAAGAGCGGACGCAAGGTGAGCCATGAGGTCGAGGACCGCGAGCGACGCATGATAGCTTTCGGATATAACAAAGAAGATATCGAGCGCATCATCAAGCCTATGGCCGTCAACTCAGCCGAGCCTACTGCATCCATGGGCAACGACGCTCCTCCGGCTATTCTATCCGATTTACCGCAACGCTTCTTCAACTATTTCCGCCAGCAGTTCGCCCAGGTGACCAACCCTCCTATCGACCCTATACGTGAAGAGCTCGTGATGTCGCTCACGAGCTATGTAGGTGCGGTAAGAAAAAATATCCTCAAGCCGTCGCCGGAACTCTGCAACGTAGTCATGATGCCCTCGCCTATCGTCAGCGACAGCGAGCTCGACATTCTTCGCCATCTCCAATACAAGGGCTTCAACACCATAACCCTTCCCATGCTCTTCGAGGCCGAAGGAGGAGTGAAGGCTATGGAGAGCGCAATCGACCACCTCTGCGCCGCCGCGGAGGATGCCGTAGATCAGGGCTACAACTACATGGTGATTTCCGACCGTGGCGTTAATGGGAGGTATGCCCCCATCCCCTCCCTATTGGCCCTTTCAGCTGTTCACCATCATCTTGTCAGCCGTAAAAAACGTTCCCAGATAGCCATCATAGTTGAGAGCGCCGAGGTATGCGAAGTTATGCATGTAGCACTTCTGATGGGGTTCGGAGCTTCGGCCGTAAACCCGTACATGGTCTTCGCTATTCTGAAAGACCTTGTAGAAAAGAAAGAGATACAGCTTGACTACGAGTCAGCTGAAAAGCACTATATAAAGGCCGTAAATAAGGGTATTCTGAAGATTTTGTCGAAGATGGGTATTTCGACTATCCGCAGCTACCGAGGTTGCGCCCTCTTCGAGGCGTTGGGAGTCAGTTCGCGCCTTCTCAACCGATACATGGGTGGTGGTATCTCGACGATCGAAGGTATCGAAATCGACGATGTGACGGCAGATGTGCTCCGAAATCATTTCCGCGCTTTCGCCGATATGAAAGAGGAGCCCGAACTGACCGATGCGGGTAACTACTCCTTCCGCCGTTCAGGAGAGAAACATGCCTGGAATCCGGAGGTGATACGCGCGCTTCAACAGGCCACAATGCAGAACGACTATGAGAAATTCCTTGAATACACCGCCCTGGTGGAGGATAAGCCGGAGCCCGTCTTCCTGCGCGACCTAATGACGGTAGAGAGCGACCGTCAGCCCATCGATCTCTCCGAAGTGGAGAGCGAGGAGGAGATCATGCGTCGATTCTGTACGGAGGCCATGTCGTTCGGAGCCATCAGCATCGAGGCTCATGAGGCTTTGGCTATTGCAATGAATAAAATCGGCGGTATGAGCAATACCGGCGAAGGTGGCGAGGATCCGTCGCGTAATGCGGTCCGTCCGGACGGCACATGGCCGCGAAGTTCCGTGAAGCAGGTGGCGTCAGGACGCTTCGGCGTAGATGCAGAATATCTGGTCAATGCCGATGAGATACAGATAAAGGTGGCTCAGGGAGCCAAACCGGGTGAAGGTGGCCAGCTCCCGGGCTTCAAGGTTGACGAGGTGATCGCCAAAACACGCCGCTCACTCCCAGGAATCACCCTCATTTCTCCCCCGCCTCACCACGACATATATTCGATCGAGGACCTCGCGCAGTTGATATTCGACCTCAAGAACCTCAATCCCGAAGCAAAGATAAGCGTTAAATTAGTTGCGGAAAGCGGCGTCGGCACTATCGCAGCCGGAGTGGCGAAAGCTAAGGCCGACAAGATCCTCATCAGCGGTTGCGACGGAGGTACGGGAGCATCGCCGGCAAGCTCTATGAAACATGCCGGTGTTCCTGTGGAGATCGGTCTGGCAGAAATCCAGCAGACTCTCGTGATAAATAATCTCCGCGGTAAGGTTACCATGCAGGTTGACGGTCAGATGAAATCGCCTCACGATGTTATCGTCAACACCCTATTGGGAGCCGAGGAATATGGATTCGGCACAGCGGCCTTGGTGGTTTTGGGATGTTGCATGGCACGCGTCTGCCA
>JAIDPP010000419.1 GCA_029062725.1 Muribaculaceae bacterium
TCACGGTTGTGGGTAAACTTGATGATATCCATCACCTTGCCTCCAAACTTGGAAATTCAATGAAACGACTCAATGAGCCTAACCTGATAACAATGTTCATCGGAATTTTCCTGGGAATTATAGTCGGTAGCATACCCCTTCAATTTCCGGGCATGTCAGTGCCCATGAAATTAGGTTTGGCGGGTGGCCCGCTTGTTGTTGCTATCCTCATTGGCGCTTACGGGCATAAGTTCCACCTCGTCACCTACACTAACTCTTCGGCAAACCTTCTGCTTCGAGAGATAGGGATATGTCTCTTCCTCGCATCTGTAGGATTGGCGGCAGGGAAAAATTTCGTTGCGACGGTGTTCAATCTTCAAGGAGCAATCTGGGTTGGATACGGCTTCATCATAACCGTAATTCCTCTGATTGTGATTGGTTGCATTGCAAGAGCCAAATATAAGATTAATTATTTTCACATAATAGGCATGATGTCGGGAAGTTATACCGATCCCCCGGCACTGGCATACGCCAATAAGGTTGCAAACAACGATGCGCCGGCAGTGGCATACTCAACTGTTTATCCGCTCACAATGTTCTGCCGTGTCATTGCAGCGCAGCTCGTCATACTATTCTTTCTATAGAAGTTTTCAATGGGTCAATAATTTTTTCATTAATAATGCAAAAGGAGGAGCCGGTCGATCCGGTTCCTCCTTTTCTGCGTAACACGGTTGTTTTCTTTCTATTCAAATCTTTTAATAAATTTGAAAATGGTATCGTATGCCGCGTCTCTGACTTCCTTCCGGCTCAGTATAAGATCATGGAGACCACTGTCGATAGTGCAGACCATCCGGCGGTCGGGCTGTCCCATCTTCATTCCCCGCTTCTGGAGCATGAAGGGATCGAGAACGGCGTCACCGGTCTGGAACTCAGGAGTCCAGTTGCATCCGTCAATCTTCCGGCTGCTGTGCATAACCAGTACGGGAACTGTTATCTTTGAAGCCTTCTTCATCAGCTGCGACTGCGCATGATTTATGGCTCCTACCCAACTGAAGGTCACAGGTGGAGAATAGACCATCTTCCAGTCGGTATTATATTCCCATTCTCCTTGATATTGCTTTAGAAGGCTATAGGCGTAACCGTCGCAATGCCCTTGTTTTATCTTGGAATTCTTGGAAAATTTGC